>NZ_NPIZ01000118.1:0-90776 GCF_002251185.1 Prevotella sp. P5-126 | reverse complement strand
ATCAAGGTTGAAAAATGTGGCACAAAAGTCACTTTTTCCTGTTTTCGGGCACAAAGTTACAAAAAAATATCTAATTTTGCAGAAGAAATGGAAGTTAATTCTTTTAATAAAGTTAAAAGATGAGACTTTAACACAATTACAGGTGACAAAAGTGTGGTGTTTGCCACTTGGAGTTTGCAGAATGAATATTTAAATCACTCGTGTAACATATAATTAAAAAAAGGAAACAGTTATGAGTTTTATTAGTGAATTCAAAGAGTTTGCCATGAAGGGGAACGTGTTGGACATGGCTGTCGGCGTTATCATCGGCGGTGCATTCGGAAAGATCGTTTCAAGTCTGGTTGACAATGTGTTGATGCCTATCATTGGTGTGCTCACTGGTGGTGTTGATTTCTCTGCACTGTCGATTAAGGTTGTTGATGCTGAGGTGAAGTATGGCATGTTTGTACAGAATGTCATTGACTTCTTGATTATTGCTTTCTGTATCTTCCTGATGCTTAAAGGTATCAATAAGTTCAACCGCAAAAAGGCAGAGCCCGAACAGCCTGCAGCTCCTGCTGGTCCTACTCAGGAAGAACTTCTTGCTGAGATACGTGATTTGCTCAAAAACAAGTAACTTTAAGTATCACTTATTTATTAATAAGGTGACACCCGTCACGGCGTCACCTTATTATTTTTGTTTTCAGTATAATAATGATAAAAACATTGGATTTTAAGCCGAAGTTCTTTTCGGCTATTGCACATTACGACAAAAAGACGTTTGTCGCCGACGTTATGGCGGGACTAATAGTTGGTATAGTAGCTTTGCCATTGGCGATTGCTTTTGGTATAGCCAGTGGTGTCTCACCAGAGAAGGGTATCATCACTGCCATTGTTGCCGGACTGTTCTGCTCGCTTTTCGGTGGTAGCAAGGTTCAGATTGGCGGTCCTACAGGTGCTTTCATCATCATCGTCTATGGCATCATTCAGCAATATGGTATGCAGGGTCTGACCATTGCCACACTGATGGCAGGTGTGTTTCTGATACTTCTCGGTGTATTGCGATTGGGAACCATCATCAAATATATACCTTATCCTATTGTTGTGGGCTTCACCAGTGGTATCGCCGTTACCATTTTCACCACTCAGGTAAAGGATTTGTTAGGTATGCAGATGACTACTGTACCTGCCGACTTCATGGAAAAATGGGTGGCATATATTAATAATATAGCGAATATCGACCTTTGGAGCACCGTGATGGGTGTGGCAAGTGTCATTATCATCGCACTCACACCGCGTGTGAGCAAGAAGGTGCCGGGTTCATTGGTGGCAATTATTATCATCACTGTGGCAGCCTTGTTGCTCAAACAGTATGCCGGTGTGACCACCATAGAAACTATTGGCGACCGCTTTAGCATCCATTCCGAACTGCCCGAAGCCACGTTGCCCGCCCTTTCATGGGAAACCATTAAGGGATTGGTAGGTCCGGCAGTGACAATCGCTGTGTTGGGAGCCATCGAATCGTTGCTGTCTGCTACAGTGGCAGATGGTGTGATAGGTGATCATCATAACTCCAATACCGAATTGATAGGTCAGGGATTGGCTAATATTGCATCGCCACTCTTTGGCGGTATTCCCGCTACTGGTGCCATTGCACGCACGATGACCAACATCAACAACGGTGGACGTACCCCCGTAGCCGGTATTGTACATGCCGTAGTGTTGTTGCTCATCTTCCTTTTCCTCATGCCCTTGGCACAATACATTCCGATGGCTTGTTTGGCAGGAGTATTGGTGGTGGTATCCTATAATATGAGTGGTTGGCGTTCCTTCCTTGCTATGTTGCGCAATCCGAAGAGCGATGTTACCGTATTGTTGCTCACATTCTTCCTTACCATCATATTCGATCTTACCGTTGCTATTGAATTTGGCCTTATCTGTGCATGTCTGCTCTTTATGAAACGTGTATCAGAAGCTACCGATGTGACAGCTATCTACGATGAAATCGACCTCAACGAGGATGCAGACATGGAGCGTGGCGACCTTATCCACCTGACTATTCCTGAAGGAGTGGAGGTGTATGAGATTAACGGTCCCTACTTCTTCGGTGCAGGTAACCGCTTCGAGGATATCATGTCGAGCTATAACGACCGACCCAAAGTGCGCATCATCCGCATGCGTAAGGTGCCGTTTATCGACTCTACCGGTCTTCACAACTTGGAGAACATGTGTTTGATGAGCCAGAAGGAAGGTATCACTGTCGTGTTGTCGGGCGTCAATCCCAAGGTTGAAGCCGTGTTGCGCCGCAACAATTTTGAGAAATTGTTGGGCAAGGAGAATATCTGCAGCCATATCGACTTGGCACTTACTCGTGCCAACGAGATTATTTCTTGAACACCAGAATTATATTGAAATGAATGAACGATTCCCCTTTACCCCTGTGGGGTGGGGGAATCATAGCTAAAGACCGCACTTAAGTGGGGCTTATACAAGATGGAAAAAAAACGTAGAAGACGCATTCGCAAAGGAAGGGTAGCATTGTTGTTGCTCTTCCTTGCTGCGGTTATCACAGTCATTTATTATATCATAGTAGCGCTTGTTGCATTCTTTAGTTGGTTAAGTGCAGACGAGCCAGTACAGGAAGAGAAGCCTACGCTGCATGTGACACCAGAGATGCTTGCATGTGACGAAAGGATGCAACACCGTTTGGACAGTCTGATGCACAAACCGTTGCGACTAGACACCAACAAGATTGCCGTCTCTGTTTTTGACGCCACCACCCAACGCTATGTCTATAGATATCATGATACGGAAAGCTTTATACCTGCCTCATGTATGAAGATTTCCACCGCTATTGCTGCGCTCAAGACTTTAGGCATGAACCACCAATATCGTGAACACATCCTCGCCATGGGAGAGATGAAGCGTGACACCCTTGTGGGTAATCTCCTTCTGATGGCCGATGATGACCCACTCATGGAGAGTTTTGATCCACTCATCAAGAAGATGCAGAGTAGGGGAATCCGTCATGTTCGTGGCAATGTGTATATCACTTTGGCACGAGAAGATACGCTGCGTCCGCATCCTACGGCGAAAGCATGGGATATACCTTACAACCGGACTCCACTTCTTCTCCGTGGCAAGCGCTATGTGGATCGCACCTTCCGAGCCTCTATGCGTATGAATGGAGTGACCGTACGCAATGATAAAACGGTCAATGCAAGACGTTCAAAGGGTCGTTTCGGTGGTGGCAAGTATCATTATGTTGCCACCTCATCCCATCTGCTTCGCGATGTCATCACTCCCATGCTCATCCATAGCAGCAATATTAAGGCAGATGCTGTGTTCTATCATCTTGACTGGAAGCAGGGATTGATGCCCAACCGTCGTATGAATTGGGATGCAAAACATTATGCCGAAACTTTCTGGAGAGAGAAAACACAAGTGCTCGATAGTGTTTCAACGCGTCTTGTCTTTCACGACGGTTCAGGACTGTCGCCCGAAAATCGTCTGTCAGCCTCTGTTCTTGTTGATATGCTGCGCTATGCTTATGGTGACAAGCAGTTGAAGGATTTCTTTATTGATGAGGCTTTGGCATCCACTGTAGGTGGCGAGCGACGCGGTTCGCTTCTTACCCGTATGAGCCATCCCGACTACAAAGGTCGTTTATTTTGTAAAACAGGCACTATGACCACCTATGGTGCATCGTCACTTTGCGGTTATCTTCTTGCTGCTGATGACCATTGGTACATTTTCTCCATCATCAATGTTGACTCTCCAGTAGCCGAGTCTCGCCTCTTCCAAGATCGTATTTGTAAGATGATGATGAAAGAATAATTCAGTTTGCTACAACACAATTCTCGGATGGCAAACATAAAATATAGTTTTAAGAAAATTTCGACCACACGACCACAGATGAGTGTATCATGTTGTCGGTCAGTGCTTTATACTGTGGTCGAAACTGAAGTGTCGACCATCAATCGACCACCAACTTGCGTTATTTGGCTTAACGAAAATGCTTATCATAAACTGATCGATATTTAGGAGAAAGTGTTTTGTCAAGGTATTACCCAACGTTTGGCAAAAGTGTTACCCAACGTTTGGCAAAAGTGTTACCCAACGTTTGGCAAAAGTGTTGCCCAACGTTTGGCAAAAGTGTTGCCCAACGTGTGGCAAAAGTGTTGCCCAACGTTTGGTAAAATTGTTTTCAACGTTTGATAAAGGTATTATCCAACGTTTGATAAGAGTATTATCCAACGTTTGATGAAAGTGTTATCTAATATTTGATAAAGGTGTTATCCAATATTTGATAAAGGTGTTATCAAGGCTTGTCAAAGTGCTGATAAACGATAGTATTTTATAAGGAAAATAGGATCACGCTTTACTTTTGTCCTTACAGGACGTAGGCTAAATAAAATCATACACCCCAGGGTGTTACCCTGGGCTATGAAGATTTTGCCCCATTCGGGGCGTTAGTAACCCAGCGACTAAAGACGGGCTAATCCCCAACAACTAAAGACGGGCTAATACCCAACAACTAAAGATGTGTTAATAACCAAACAAGCAAAGGCGGGCTGAAAGCCCAATGGTTTCCTTAGCCCAGGGCATCGCCCTGCGGATATGAATGCACATAATCAACCACGTCCTGAAAGGACAAAAGTAACTCAGCTCTGCTCTTTTGCCGAAAACAATAGTAATTCCACATTGAAAAGCATCATTCTTTAGGCTGATTCGTGTACATCACATCGTTGCACTGGTGGTCGAAGTGTGGTCGAAAATCCCGATTTTTAGGAATCGACCACACCTGTAAGATGTTGAAGGATAGCGTGATGCGGATATCTGTGGTCGTGTGGTCGAAATTTTCTTGAAAACTAAAATAACTGTAGGATGGTGCCATATTGGTGTTCGGTGTTAACAATTTAAGAGATTCGCGTGTGCGCGTGTGCGTGCGTATACATTATAATATATATAAAGAACACGAATGATCCTTTTTGTAATACCTCCTATAAAACTACTTCAAGCACAGCCTGTACCTGCAACAATTAGCGAAAACGTTTACGTGTAATAATGCGATGAATATTTATCAGCAACGAAAAGAAAGTAGTATCTTTGCATCATCAAACTACTGACAATTATATACACATCAACAGCATCTATGGGAAAATCCTTTTGCCCTCAAATCCCATCAAGTCTCTGGAGCGAAACTCATCGCTCCAGAGTGCTGATGGGGGACCAATACGGAAACCGACTTCCACCCAATATCATTGGAAGCAACAATTCCAATGTAAACGTTTACGTGGAACATTTCACCTTTTTTAGGTGGGTTTTAATAAATTTTAAGTAACTTTGCAAACAAACAACATCAAAAATATTACTAATTTTCAAAACTACTAATTTTATGTCTGTTTATTTTAAGAGTATTTCACGCACGGTACTTGTTCTGTGTATGCTCTTGATCGTCGGTAATGCTTATGCACAGACCGTCGCTAAGGGTACAGTCACAGACTCCAATGGCGAAGCCGTTATTGGTGCAACCGTAGTAGAAAAGGGAAATCCTAAGAATGCAGCCGTAACTGACTTCGACGGTAACTTCACCATCAAGGTGCCTGCCTCGAAGAAGCTGGTCATCTCATACATCGGTATGGTGACTCAGGAAGTTGCAGCAGGTAGCAATCTGAAAATCGTCCTCCAGGACGACAACGCCGCCCTTGATGAGGTGGTCGTTGTGGGTTACACCAGTAAAGCACGTAAAGACCTGACCGGTTCGGTCGGTTCGGTAAGCGGTGCGAAACTGGCAGTGGTTCCTGTATCATCAGCAGCCGAAGCCCTTCAGGGTAAGATTGCCGGTGTGCAGATTACAACAGTCGATGGTCAGCCAGGTGCCGACATCAACATCCGCGTTCGTGGAGCCACGTCTGTAACTCAGAGCAACCAGCCACTGTTCATCGTCGATGGTTTCCAGGTTGACAACATCAATGATATTCCTCCCACGGATATCGCTTCAATCGACGTGTTGAAAGATGCTTCTCTGACCGCTATCTATGGTGCGAAGGGTGGTAACGGTGTTGTTGTAGTTACTACTAAATCTGCTAAGACAGGTAAGGTTCAGGTGTCGTTCAACGGACGTCTCAGCGTATCTTCATTGGCACGCTCTATGAGCCAGATGAACACCTTCGAATTTGTTGACTATCAGTATGACCGTGCTGCTGCTAACGGCAACCGCTCTTCATGGGCTAAGCCTTTCCGTGGCAACTTCGGTAACCCTAAGGACATTTCTCTCTATCGCAACGAGGCTACCCGCGACTGGCAGGATGAGGTTTTGGGCAACCACCCCGTCAACTACTCCAGCAACGTGACCATCGGTGGTGGTAACGAGACTACACGTTTCAACCTCTCACTGACTCAGTCAGAAGATAAGGGTATTATCCTCGGTTCAGGCGTACGTCGTACCAACATCAACCTCAAGCTCAATACCAAGATTACCAAGAACCTTGAGTTCACCTACAATCCTAAGATCAGCTATCGTCGTGACGAAGGTGCAGGTGGTGACAACATCGGTTCAGGTGGTCTCATCGACGTATTGCGCTACCGTCCTACAGCAGGTCTGCGTGAGTGGGGTTCATACGAAGAGATGGAAAATGAGGCTGATGCCAGCAACTTCCGTCTGACAAACCCTGTCAACGATATCCAAACCAACACCCAGAAGAAGCATGGTTACACCATCACCAACCAGTTTGCACTGAAGTGGTCTCCCATCAAGGGTCTCGTTCTGCGCAGTGAGGGTAACTACACACTCGGATTCAGCGATACTGAACGTTTCTATGGCTGGCAGACCGGTATGGCAAAAGCTGCCATCAACAACAATAAGCCTGTTGCCATGCTCTACAAGAGAAACTCTGAGTCATACACTTGGACCAATACCGCTTCTTACGACTTGACTCTCCAGGATAAGCACAACTTGTCGTTCCTCTTGGGTCAGGAGATCTATCACTCACAGTATAAGGCAAACCAGCAGGCTGCCCACCTCTTCGATCAAAACATCGATGCAGAAACAGCCCTCAACAATATGGCACTCGGTCAGCCCTATGCTGAACAGACCTACACCAAGCGTTCTACTGCCAACCGCACAGCATCGTTCTTCGGTCAGGTTTCATACAACTACCAGCACAAATATCTGATCTCAGGTACCTTCCGTGCTGACGGTTCTACCAAGTTTGCTCCCGGCAACCAGTGGGGCTACTTCCCCTCTATCTCTGGTGCATGGGTGATCAATAAGGAGAAATTCCTGAAAGATGTGAAATGGATTGATCAGTTGAAACTCCGCGCTGCCTTCGGTCTCGCCGGTAACAACAATATCGCTGACGACCTCTGGCGCTATCTCTACACCACCAATGCTACTGGCGGTCCCGCTTTCGGTGAGGCTACTGTAGGTGGTGAACTCTACTATGGTGCTCCAGGTAACTATCCTAACAAGGACATCAAGTGGGAAACTACGATCACCCGCAACCTTGCTATGGACATCTCACTCTTCGGTGGACGTCTGAGCATCACTCCTGAAATCTATTGGAATACCACACGTGACCTGCTCTACAATTCTACTATTCCTGGCGTATCAGGATACCAGAAGCAGATGCAGAACATCGGTAAGGTAGCCAACAACGGTTGGGAACTCACCGTCAACGGCGACATCGTACGTGGTAAAGACTATGTGGTAAGCGGTAACTTCACTCTCGGTCACAACAAGATGACCATCAAGAAGCTGAATGCTTCTGACGGTAACACTCCGCTTTATAATACTGCTGGTAAATGGAAGTCATCTATCGAAAATGACTACGTGATGCAGGTAGGTGGTGAACTCGGTCTGTTCTACGGTTTCGTATATGACGGACTCTACAACTGGGATGAATTTACCTATCCTGAAACAGCCTCTTACGAGGCCACTCCTAACAACAAAGCTACACTCAACGGCATGCTCATCGGCGGTACTGTTACCGACGGTTACGAGAATAACACCGGTAACGGTATCTTCAGCTCATCTAACTCAGGTTACTCTACTCTGCCCGGTAAGATCAAGCTGAAAGACCTCAATGGTGACGGTCAGATCGACCAGAAGGATATGACCGTAATCGGTAACACCAACCCCAAATGGCAAGGTGGTTTCGGTTTGTCAGGTCAGTGGAAGAGCTTCGACTTCACAGCCAACTTCACTTACATGCTCGACTTTGATGTATATAATGCCACAGCATTCGCTATGTCATCATCATCATCAAGCCAGTACAACTTCTTCAACGTAGATTCTAAGTTTGCTGACAAGCGTTGGCGTTATACCGCCCCAGAGGGATTTGTTAACAACGATGGTCACAACATCACCGGTGAGACACTCTACAAAAACGTCTATATCAACGGTGCACTGGGACTCTACAAGAATCTGAATGCTAATGCAAGCCTGTGGAACCCTGCAGACGTAGTCAACAACGTGATGTTCTCATACTTCGTAGAAGATGGTTCATTCCTCCGTTGCACCGACGTTACCGTAGGTTACACCCTGCCGAACCTCATCACCAAGAAGTTTGGTATCGAGAAAGTCCGTGCTTACGTTTCTGCTTCAAACCTCTTCATCCTCACCAGCTACTCTGGTTACGACCCCGAGGTTGACGTGCAGTCTGGTCTGACTCCTTCTATGGACTACAACCGCTACCCACGTTCACGCACCTTCTCTTTCGGTCTCAACGTAACATTCTAAAGATACAAACCTAAGAAACTGAAATCAATATGAAACTCAATAAGATATTTATCAGTGGAATGGCCATGTTGTCGCTGACAGCATGCGACGATTTCCTTGATGTAGATCCAGACTCAACATCAGCAAACACTGAGTTCATCTACAACAACGAAGGCGAGATTTCTACTGCACTGAATGGTGTTTATGCACAGATTCTCTCTGGAAACACCTTCGGTAATAATCTGTACAAGGATTTCCAGCTGAACAGCGATGTTGACTTCTCTACCAACACCAGCGAAACTGCATCGGGCAACAAACCCGCACGTTTCGATACGCGTTCGGATGCCGGCAACATCAACAGCCTCTGGAATGCACTTTACAAAGGCGTAGAAACTGCCAACGAATTCATCTTCAACCTGAAGAACAGCAAGCTCTATGAAGAGAAGATGAAAACTGAAATTGCCGATGGCGAAGATAATGGCGGTGTGGTAACCGAGGAAGTACCCAACGTGACCAAACTGACCCAGATGATGGGTGAAGCCAAGGTTATGCGTGCAATGTTCTATCACGAACTGCTCTCCTACTGGGGCGATATCCCCTTCACCTTCAAGGCTACCTATGAGACCAACAATCTCTATCCTGAAGTAACAGACCGTCAGGTTGTCAGCGATTCGCTGATTGCCGACCTCCGTCACGCTGCAGAATGGATGCAGTCTGACAAGGACGCAACCCTCGACGCTCCCGAGCGCATCTCGAAGGAAGCTGCCTATGCCATGATTGCACGTCTCGCCTTGCAGGCTGGTGGTTACTCATTGAACCACGATGCCAACGACGTGAATGGTTACAAGATGACTCGTCCTTCTAACTATAAGGAATACTATCAGATTGCACGCGACTATGCCAAGAAGGTTATTGATGCCGGCGGTCACTCACTCAACAAGAGCTTCCGCGATGTATTCGTTGACGAGTGCAACCACATTGCAACTAAGGGTGACGATGCAATCTTCGAAATTCCCTTCGGTAAGGACTACTCTGGTGCTTGGGGTTATGCTCAAGGTCCCAAGAGCGAAGTTGACGCTAACAACGAAACCGACTTTTCTAACCAAGCATGGGGTTCTACAAGCGGTAACGTTCGCACCACTCGTTTCTATCGCCACATGTTCAAAGAGGGTGACGCCCGTCGCGACTATGTTTGCGGTACATGGGGTTACTCAAACCAGGGTCTGCCCGCTATCAACTTCAGCTACACCATGTATAACAACAAGTGGTCTAAGCTGTGGAACACTGTAGGTCTCGGTAAGGCTTCTACCGGAAACACCGGTATCAACTTTGCCTACATCCGCTATGCTGACGTGTTGCTGATGTTTGCTGAGGCTGACAACGAAGTGAACGGAGCTCCTACACAGGAAGCTATCGACGCTGTAAACCAGGTTCGCCGTCGTGCATACAATGGTGTTAACTATGAACTGACCTCTGCTCAGACTGCTACCAAGGAAGACTTCCTCAAGGCTGTGCTCGACGAGCGTAAGTTTGAGTTTGCTGGTGAGAACATGCGTTGGAAGGATCTTGTCCGCAACAACCTCTACTCAGAGCAGATTTTCTACACCTTCTTGGCTTACTACGGTGTAGCAGAAGACCAGTCAACAGGTTCACCTTACATTGATATGATCAGCGAGCACGATGGTATTGACTATGCCAATATCTCGGCTATGACCAACATCTATTATGTATATGTGAAGAATACTGGCGACGCCAACTTCCCCAACAGCAACCTCTACATGCTGTACATCGTCAATCCTTGGACGCCAGACGTACAGCCCAGCAGCAAACCTGAAGACTATTTCGCAAACCTCGGTCTGCCTTACGAGCCTGTTTCGGCAAGAGCTATCACGGGTCAGACATCATCAGCCAATGATGTGGCTTGGGGTAACAGCGAAAACATCTGGTCGAAAGAAGGTGTGCTCAAGAACGAAGTACTCTACTCCCTCTTCGGTTACATCCGTGGCGATGAGGATGGAAGCATCAAGATTGTGAACAACGGTGCTGTGGTCAACTTCGATATTGATACCCAGAATCCTGAGGCTACCGTACAGCAGTTGCCCGCAGTACGCTACTTGCTCCCTTATCCACAGGAAGCCATTGCTCGCTCTGACGGACGCTACAAGAACTATTACGGTTTCTAAGCAGTAATTCCTTATTAACATAAGAAAGACTAAAAGACAATGAAAAAATTATTCATATATTCAATGATGCTGATGGCTACGCTGTCCATATTCTCTTGTAAGGACGATGACATCAGCGAATCGGCAAACCGTGATAAGCTGTTCCGTCCGGCATTCCGCACGGACAACAACACCGGTAAGGGTTCTACCGATCCCTACAACTGCGCGATTACCGATTTGAACACAGCACACCTCTACTGGTACACCGTAGATGATGCTGTGGCCTATGAAATCAAATGGGCGATTCAGAACTATGTGGCAAATGGTGAACAGGCATGGATCGACACCGAGGCTGGTGTTGACGGCAAGGAACTGGCAGGTCACGTGGTAGTGACTGATCCTAAGCAGTTTGATTTGGTGATCAAGAACCTGAGCTATCAGACCGACTACCGTTTCGCTATCCGTGCACTCCACTCATACGATGCTAACAACGACAGTTGGAAGACTGACCCTAAAAACTCTGACTGGTATGGTTATGGTCACGGTACAGAATGGGCTGATTACTTCGGCATGCAGACTGGTGTCCGTTATGATGTACCTTTCGTTATCCAGACATTAAACATCACCAAGACTTCTATGGTGGTACGTCTGGACCGCAACATCAGCAAGTATTCTGATGATAAGAAGAAAATCTTCCGTGATCATTTCAACTTTGTAGATGCTGACCAGAATGTTCTGAAGATTGACTATCTGACCTTCACCGCTTCGAAGTCAACTCCTAATGCTACAACCAACCCCACTTATCTGCACTTCGATATTCCTGAGTCAGCATGGGTAAACGACGTAGCTGAGTTTACTATCGACGGTCTGTCTGAGAACTCGGTTTATAACATCGACGCATGGGATAGCTCGATCGAGGCAAAGGTTGACGCTTGCTACAACTCTGTAATGAAGAGTACCAAGGGTACTCCAGGCGCTCCTATCCTCATCAAGCACGTGCCTACTGCTAAGGATACTATCGGTACTGGCGAGAACATGAACATCTATGACATCTCGTCATACAACTCCATGAAGCTCGACAACATCATCTCTAACTACAATAGCGATGTAACAGTAGCAGAGAACCAGGTGTTCTATCTGGAAGGTGGTAAGGCTTACCACTTCACCAGCAACCCCAACATCTACAAGGGTATGACACTCCGCACCAACCCAGAGGATGTTGCACAGGGTAAGCGCGCTAAAGTATATCTCGGCGGTATGACCAAGACTGGTGCTAATGTCAATACCTGTAACTTCATGTTGGGTCGTCAGCCTAATGCTGGTGAGAACAGTACCATTACCCTTGACATCGACTCTATTCGTTTCATGGATCTCGACTTTGACGTTCCTATGGCTACCAACTATGGTCATGCTCAGGAAGGAAACGGAAAAGCTGTAGGTAACTACTTCATGAACATGTACTCTAACGGTATGGGTATCAATGTAACCCTCCTTGAATGGAACAACTGTACGTTCCAGGGACTTATCCGCGGATTCTTCCGTATTCAGGGTTCTAACGACTTCTATATCCACAACCTGAAGATGATTGACTGCAGCCACTATAACAGTGGATTCTACGACAACAACGGTGGTGGTTACAACTACATCCATGCTGACCACAACGGTAAGCCGAAGTCAAACATTCTGGAGAATGTAGAAATCAGCGGCAACGTATTCTACGATAGTCCAAAGGGTAGCTTGATTACTGACTCTAACCGCAACCTGAAATGGGATGCTTCTGTACGTTGGAATCTCAACATCCACCACAACACCTTCGTGAACTTCATGACTCGTTCTACAAAGGCTGCTTGGATGAATACTCGCTATATCCCTGGAGGCTCTGAAGCCAGCATTCACGACAACATCTGGATTAACACCAAGGATGCTGACGACGTGAACCGTGCTATGAATGCACTCGGTTGGGATGCTCGTAACATTCAGGGTGGTGACGGAAGTGGCAAGGTTGTATTCAACATCTACAACAACTGGACCACAAACGATCCTTATCTGAAGGGCGGACAGCCATTCAACAACAATGCCTTCAACGCTACTTCTAACTCACCAGGTAAGTGGCAGAAGACTTGGAAGGACGAACTCGACACCTACTATCCTGCAGGACTTGACGAGCTGAAGGTTCACTGCGATCCCGAACTGAAGGCCACAGACTTGATGGTATCGCCAAACCCACAGCACTTCGTAGGCGCTAAGCCAAGTCACCTTGACCACCATACCGATAAGGGTATCGACGGTCTCTACTATCAGCAGACTGAGAAAGTGCTCAACTCAGCTATCTATAAGAGCGGCGCTGGTGCACCTCGTCTGAGAAACGGTAAGAAATAATAAAGCATTAAAACATACATACGACTATGAAAATTATGAAATATGTAGCCGCAGCATTCGCTGCCGTAGCTATGACTCTCTCTTTCAGCAGCTGTTCAAGAGACCTTGATCCAGATGTTGACTCAATGGGCTGGTATCGTTGCGAGGTAACCCTCGACAACCAGGGTAGCCTGAGCGAGGAAGGTGTTGCAGCATTCGAAGATGCTGTCAACGCAGCCTATGGTCTGGAGCATGGTGCAACACACTATTTCTCTCATTGCACCAAGGCTTACATGGAGAGTAACTACAACGCAACTGTAGCTCTGTCTAACGATAAGAACGAAATCTTTACCAAGATTATCGCTCCTGTTGTTGCCTCTCAGGGCGTGAGCGACTTCACCGTGAAGTTTGCTTTCGAAGAGCAAATCACCAGTAAAAATGCTGAGGGCGAAGAGGTGAAAACCGTGAAAGAGCTGAAGTCTGTCATCTACAAGGCTTCTGACTTGAAATAACAGACATACTTAATATCTCTATGCCACAGGGGCAGGTCGAAAGGTCTGCCCCTGTTTTTTCATTAAGACGCTATCGTCTAAGCAACAGCATATAATAGGATTATACAACAACAAGGACGAACATAGATTATAGCAAATACTAACAAACAGAAAATTAACATAGGTTCAACAACATTACTCATGAGGGGCTGGTAACAGACCTTAAACTAAAAACATAACAACATGATGAAAAAGACATTACTGACACTAACAGCAATGCTGAGTCTGCATGCAACAGCACAGACTTTACCATATCAGAATCCTGCACTTACTGCAGAAGTTCGTGCCGATGATTTGTTAGGACGCCTGACTCTTGAAGAGAAGGCTAAACTAATGATGGACACGTCACCTGCTATTGCGCGATTGGGCATTCCGGCGTTCCAATGGTGGAACGAAGCACTTCATGGCATAGGCCGTAACGGCTTTGTTACGGTATTTCCTATCACCACCATGATGGCTGCGTCATGGGATGATGCATTGCTCTACCAAGTTTTTACTGCTGTGAGCGACGAAGCACGTGCTAAAAATCAAGAAGCGAAACACAGCGGTAAAGTGTCGCGTTATCAAGGATTGTCATTCTGGACTCCCAATATTAATATTTATCGCGACCCTCGTTGGGGACGTGGACAGGAAACCTATGGTGAGGATCCATACCTGACAGAACGTATGGGACTTGCTGTTGTGAATGGACTGCAAGGTCAAAGCTTCGATGGAAAACCGTCGAAAGAACGTTATGCAAAACTGTTGGCATGTGCCAAACACTTTGCTGTGCATAGTGGTCCGGAATGGAATCGACACACGTTCGATATTCAGCAGTTGCCAGAACGTGACCTCTGGGAAACCTATCTCCCAGCTTTCAAGGCTTTGGTACAGAAAGGTAAGGTGGCTGAAGTGATGTGTGCCTACCAACGTATCGACGGTCAGCCTTGTTGTGGTAATGCCCGTTATGAGCGACAAATCCTTCGCGACGAATGGGGATTCGATGGTCTCATCACCAGCGACTGTGGTGCCATCCGCGACTTCCTGCCAGGATTTCATGGTGTATCAGCCGACCGTCCGGCTGCTGTAGCACAGGCTGTTGAGTCTGGTACCGACTTGGAATGTGGTTCTGAATACCGCAATCTGCCTGAAGCCGTAAAACGAGGAGACATTAGCGAAGAGCGTATCAATACCAGTTTGCGCCGACTGTTGGTGGCACGTTTCAGATTGGGAGACTTTGATGCCGACTCTTTGGTGAGTTGGACCAAGATTCCTTCAAGCGTTATTGCCTCGAAAGAACATAAGCAACTCGCTTTGCAAATGGCACGTGAAGGAACTATTCTGCTGAAGAACAACGGTATTCTGCCCTTGAAGAAAGAGAATGCTAAACGCATCGTAGTCATGGGACCGAATGCTAACGACTCTATCATGATGTGGGGAAACTATAGTGGTTGCGCCACAAAGACCGTCACCATGCTGCAGGGACTGCGCCAAAAGTTGGGCGATGTGCGTTATGTGCAAGGTTGCGGTCTGACTCGTGCAGAAGTCTATGAGAGTCGTTTCGACCACATGAAGGCTCCATTGGGCAATAAGGGAATGCAAGCCACATATTGGAATAATACCGAGATGGAAGGTACACCCGTCAATACCGTAACGATTACTACACCCATCAATCTGAGCAATGGCGGCAATACGGTCTTTGCGCCAGGTGTCAATCTGGAGCAGTTCTCTGCTCGTTACGACGGACAGTTTGTTGCTGATACCGATGAAACGCTTACGCTGCGTGTCGGAGCAGATGATAAAGTGCGCGTCATGGTCAATGGCGATACGCTGGTCAATATTTGGAAGGTGCGTCAACGTATTCAGGAAGCTGCCCCACAACTTGAAGTCAAAGCCGGACACCACTATCGCATACAGATAGACTATGTGCAGGAAGGCGGAATGGCAGCCATGCAGTTTGACATCTGTAAAAAGCAAACACCTACTGCTGACGAGATTCTGGCACAGGTGGGCGATGCTGAAACGGTCGTCTTCGTTGGTGGAATCTCTCCGCGAGTTGAAGGCGAAGAGATGAAAGTGAGCGACCCAGGTTTCAAGGGTGGCGACCGTACAGACATCAATCTGCCTACCGTTCAGCGCCAGATATTGCAACTGTTGCACAAAGCTGGTAAACGTGTGGTCTTTATCAACTGTTCGGGCGGCGCCATCGCTCTAACAGAAGAAGCGCCACTCTGCGATGCGATTGTTCAAGGATGGTATGGTGGAGAACGTGGTGGTGAAGCCATGGCAGAGATTCTGATGGGCGAAGTGAACCCTTCAGGAAAACTGCCCATAACGTTCTACCGCAGTACCGATGATCTGCCCGACTTCCTCGACTATCGTATGACTGGTCGTACTTACCGCTATTTCAAAGGTGAAGTGCTCTATCCCTTCGGCTATGGACTGAGTTATACGTCTTTTGAAGTGGGCAAACCACAATATAAGAACGGCGTGGTAACGGTAAATGTGAAGAATACCGGCAAGATGGATGGAACGGAAGTGGTTCAGGTTTATCTGCGCCGTACTGCCGACACAGAAGGTCCGCTCAAAACGTTGCGTGCTTATAGCCGAATATCGGTCAAGGCTGGTCAGAGTCAAAAGGTCAGCATTCCGTTGCCCCGTGATCAGTTTGAAGGTTGGGATGCGAAGAGCAATAGTATGCGTGTAGTACCTGGTCAATACGAATTGATGGTAGGTACGTCAAGTGCTGATAAAGATCTGAAGACCATTAAGGTCAATATGAAATAAATGAAAAAGGGAAACAGTATTCCCTACCTTCTATTTAAAGATGCTGAAACATGCGGTCTGCCATCTGCTGATGGGCTGGATGTTTCAGCGTCTTTTGTATAAATACACAGCTGTCAAAATAGACAAATATCTTCTTGCCTCCCCATTCCGTCCTTTGACCTCCCATCATATTCCCATAATTGTCTGTTCGTTTTTGGGAGTTAGTTGGGACTTACTTGGGAGTTTCTTGGGATTTATTTGGAAAATATAATGCACATATTACGTTGAACATAATTCGAAGACATCCCGAAGACATCCCGAATGCATCCCGAATGAATACTATATGAAAAACATGTATTGGATTTTAACAAGTAAAAACTATCGTATCAAACAGCTTATTATCACATCAATTGAAATTGAAAACAACACGAAAGAGAAACAGCATACTGCATATATACACCAAAGATAGAAATAATATGCACTTTTTTTTTGTCATTTACTTGTCGTTCATAGATATTATTAGTAAATTTGCCCAATAAATTGACCAATATTATCTGCAATAATAGTCGAATGGGCTTCAGACAGATTATAACCATAATATTGGTATTACTGCTGACAAGCGGTATGGCTAATTGTATATATGCCCAAACGAACGACAGTATTGCCAAGAAAAAGATGCGCCAACTCTTTGTCCGCGCATACAACAACAGACGAAATGCCAGTTGCCTGCCTTTGGCAGATAGCCTATACCAAATGGCCATTGCCGCACACAACCGTCAGGCAGAAGTAGATGCGCTCAACGTCCGTTTCATCTACGAATTCTTCCAACCCAACAATATTGCCAACGTGGAAAAGTAAATGAAACCACTCTTGGCGAAAGCAGAAGAATACGGCATGACCAACATCTACTACCAGACCATTACAAATAAAGCACTTTACCACCTGCGTGAACACCGATACTTAGATGCCATTGCTTTCATAGATAAAGAGATCGAGCATGCCCGAAAGCGTTTTTTTCTTTGTATTACGCTCGCTTATTCGTACCTCTGACGCTTTGCGTCGAAGGTACTTGCGCTCGGTAATAAAAGAAAAATCGAGTTTTTTCTTTGTATTACGCTCGCTTATTCGTACCTTTGTAGGCAGAATGAAGCAGGCTATGATATTTGCAGCGGGACTGGGAACCCGACTGAAGCCCTTGACCGACACGATGCCTAAGGCATTGGTGCCAGTAAATGGTGTGCCTTTACTCGATCTTATTATCCGCCGACTGATGACCCAAGGCTACGAACGCTTTGTGGTCAACGTGCATCATTTTGCACAAATGATAATAGATCATGTGGCGCAACAGGACTATGCTCCGCTGGTTCGCATCAGCGATGAAAGCGACATGTTGCTCGATACAGGAGGCGGACTGAAAAAGGCTGCTACATGTTTCGACGATGAGCAATCGCCCATCCTTATTCATAACGTAGATATCCTTGACAATGTCTGTTACGACTGGTTTGCCCGGCAACACAACGACGAAGACGATGCAGTATTGCTGGTAAGTGAACGCAAAACCAAGCGTTACCTGCTCTTCGACAATGCCATGCGCCTGATGGGATGGAAGAATATAGAGACTGGCGAAATCAAAAGTCCCTACGAATATATCCGTCGCACAGGACTCTCACAGCATGGCGAACCGCTCAATATGTATGCCTTCTCTGGCATTCATTCTTTCTCTCCCAGACTGTTCCGATTGATGGAACGCTTCCCCGATAAATTCAGCATTATCGATTTCTATCTCAGCATATGCCACCGTGCACATATATACGGATGCGTCAAGTCTGACTTGAAAGTGCTCGACGTAGGCAAACTCAATGCGCTGGATGAAGCAGAGAAATTTCTAAACAATAATAAATAATACTGTATGCAACAGAAAATCATTATCCTCGACTTCGGAAGTCAGACGACACAGCTCATCGCTCGCCGTCTGCGCGAACTCGACACGTTCTGTGAGATTTTGCCATACAACAAGTTTCCACAGGATGACCAAGAAGTCATCGGAGTGATTCTTGCCGGCAGCCCCTACAGCGTGTACGATCCCGAAGCTTTCAAGGTCGATCTCACACAGTTCCTGGGACGCCTTCCGGTGCTCGGCATCTGCTATGGTGCACAGTTCATTTCCTACAACAACGGCGGAAATGTAGAGCCTGCAGGAAGTCGCGAGTATGGCCGACAGAATCTTACCACCATCAACAAGGAGTGTCCGCTCTTCCGAGGCTTCGACAACAACTCTCAGGTATGGATGAGTCATGGCGATACCATTACCGCCATCCCAACAGGTTCAGAGGTAGTTGCCTCTACCGAAACTGTAGAGAATGCAGCATATTACTGTTCCGATGCCACATTGATGGGATCATACGATGGTCATCAGCCTGTGATGGGTGTGCAGTTCCACCCCGAAGTATTCCATTCGGTTCAGGGCACCCAGTTGCTCAAAAACTTCGTGGTTGATATTTGCGGTGGCCGTCAGGACTGGAGTGCCGACAACTACATCGAGACAACAGTTAAGGAACTGAAAGAGCAGATTGGCAACGACCGTGTCATCCTCGGTCTCTCTGGCGGTGTTGATTCATCCGTTGCTGCCGTACTTCTCAATCGTGCCATTGGCAATCAGCTGACCTGTATCTTTGTCGATCATGGTATGCTCCGCAAAAATGAGTTCTCTCAGGTGATGGAAGACTACAAGGTGCTTGGCTTGAATGTGATTGGTGTAGATGCCAGCGAGAAGTTCTTTGCTGATTTGGCAGGCGTTACCGATCCCGAACAAAAGCGCAAAATCATCGGTCGCGACTTCGTTGAGGTGTTCAATGCCGAAGCTAAGAAGATTACCGATGCCAAATGGCTTGCACAAGGCACTATCTATCCCGACCGCATCGAATCGCTCAACATCACCGGTAAGGTCATCAAGAGTCACCATAACGTGGGTGGACTGCCTGAAGAGATGCACCTCTCACTCTGCGAACCGCTGAAATGGCTCTTCAAGGACGAAGTACGCCGTGTCGGACGCTCGTTGGGAATGCCCGAACACCTGATCACCCGACATCCTTTCCCTGGTCCCGGACTGGCTGTGCGCATACTGGGCGACATCACTCCCGAACGTGTACGCGTCTTGCAGGATGCCGACGATATCTTCATCCGCGGTCTGCGCGACTATAAGGTCAAACTCTCTGGTGATGAAGCACGCCGTGTGCTTGCAGCAGGAGTACCTGCCGAAATGACCGATGGCGAGATAGAAGTATCACTCTACGACCAAGTATGGCAGGCAGGTGCCGTTCTCCTTGCCACGGTTCGTTCCGTAGGAGTAATGGGCGATGAGCGCACCTATGAGCATCCTGTTGCTCTGCGTGCCGTGACATCTACCGATGCCATGACCGCCGACTGGGCACATCTGCCTTACGACTTCATGGCCAAAGTATCTACCGAGATTATCAATAAGGTGAAGGGCGTAAACCGCGTTTGCTACGATATCTCGTCAAAACCACCCGCAACAATCGAGTGGGAATAACCCTAATAACACGACATCAATATGGCAACAGTTGACGACAAGAAGATAATCTTTTCGATGGTGGGAGTGTCGAAAATCATCCCACAAAACCAAAAACAAATACTGAAGGACATCTACTTATCGTTCTTCTATGGCGCAAAGATTGGCATCATCGGTCTGAATGGTGCTGGTAAATCTACGCTGATGAAAATCATTGCCGGACTCGAACAGCCTTCACGTGGTGAAGTGGTATGGAGTCCTGGTTATTCGGTAGGCTATCTGCCACAGGATCCTCCCCTTGACGAACAGAAAACGGTGAAGGAGAATGTGATGGAAGGTGTACAGCACATCTATGATGCGCTCGCTGAATATGAGGATATCAACAATAAGTTCGGGCTGGAAGAGTACTATGGCGACCCCGACAAGATGGACCAGCTGATGCAACGACAAGCCGAGGTGCAGGACATCATCGACTCTACAGATGCTTGGAACATCGACTCCAAACTGGAACGCGCTATGGATGCTTTACATTGTCCGCCAGGCGATTGGGCTGTTACCAACCTCTCTGGTGGTGAGCGCCGCCGTGTGGCGCTCTGCCGTTTGCTACTCCAAAAACCCGATGTATTGTTGCTCGACGAGCCTACCAACCATCTTGACGCCGAGAGCATCGATTGGCTCGAACAGCATTTGCAGCAATATGAGGGTACTGTGATAGCAGTAACCCACGACCGCTACTTCCTTGACGATGTGAGCGAATGGATTCTTGAACTTGACCGTGGCGAAGGTATTCCCTGGAAGGGTAACTATTCTTCATGGCTTGACCAGAAGACTAAGCGCATGGAGCAGGAAGAAAAGACTGCTTCCAAGCGTCGCAAGACTCTGGAACGCGAATTGGAATGGGTGCGTATGGCCCCGAAGGCACGTCAGGCTAAGGGTAAGGCGCGTCTGAACTCTTATGAGCAGATGCTGAACCAAGAGCAGAAAGAGCGTGAAGACAAGTTGGAGATATTCATTCCCAATGGTCCCCGTTTGGGCAATAAGGTGATAGAAGCTGTGCATGTGAAGAAGGCTTTCGGTGAGAAAGTGCTCTTCAACGACCTCAATTTCATGTTGCCTCCCAACGGCATTGTGGGCGTCATCGGTCCTAACGGCGCCGGCAAGACCACCTTGTTCCGTTTGATTATGGGGCTCGACCAAGCAGATGGCGGCACCTTTGAAGTGGGCGATACCGTGAAGTTGGCTTACGTTGACCAGCAACACAAGGATATCGATCCGAAAAAGACCGTCTATGAGGTTATCTCGCAAGGCAACGAAACGTTGCGTCTGGGCGGTCGCGATGTGAATGCACGAGCTTATATTTCCCGTTTCAACTTCTCTGGTACTGACCAGAGCAAGCTGTGTAGCGTATTGTCTGGTGGTGAACGCAACCGTCTGCAATTGGCTTTGGCATTGAAACAAGAGGGTAACGTGCTGTTGCTCGACGAGCCTACCAACGATATCGACGTGAACACACTCCGTGCTTTGGAGGAAGGTTTGGAGACATTTGCAGGTTGTGCCGTAGTTATCAGCCACGACCGTTGGTTCCTGGACCGTATCTGTACACACATTTTGGCCTTTGAGGGCAATGGCGAAGTATTCTTCTTTGAGGGCAGTTATTCGGAATACGAAATCAACAAAGCCCGCCGCTTGGGTGACACCGAAATCAAGAAAGGCCGTTACCGCAAGTTGATGGAAGAGTAAACAGCCCGTTGTCAACAACATTCTGACAAGTCCACAGGCGTATTCAGTAACGTAACAATATCCAGCCCGACCGTTGTTCTGCCTATAGGAGCAGTATCAACGGTCGGGCTGAATCTTTATAATCAGACGATTTATACCTGACGTTTATGGTGACTACTATGACTTCTTCGCAAAAAGTGAAGCACCTATACTTATTCCCAATACTCCCAGTATGAACACAAGAGATGCCACGGCATCTATCTCCACATACTCATGGATAAGCATTTTTACACCAATAAACACCAAGAGCACACATACTCCCAATTTCAGGTATCTGAATTTATCGGATATGGCTGCCAGTAGGAAAAACATGGCACGCAATCCAAGTATGGCAAAAATATTAGAGAAGAACACCACGTAGGGATCAAGCGATACAGAGAATATAGCAGGAATGCTGTCGAAAGCAAATATCAAGTCGCTAAACTCAATAACGAGTACCGTGACAAACAGCGGAGTGAGCAAGAGTCGTCCTGCTCGTCGCACAAAGAACTTATCTCCTTCAAACTGAGTATGTATGCGTCCGGTCTTTGACAGCAGACGTACGAGCGGATGCTTTTCCACGTTCATTTCCGCCTTGTCGTTCCGATTGAGATACATCTTCACACCACTATACACAAGCACTACGCCAAAGACGAGCAATACCCAGTCGAAGCGACTGATAATGGCAGAACCGAGGAAGATAAACACAAAGCGCAATACAATGGCACCGAGTATTCCCCAGTTTAATACATGCTGATACTCATTTTTCCCAACTCCAAACGATGTGAATATCATCATCATGACAAACAGGTTGTCAACAGATAGCGTCTTTTCTATCAGATAACCAGAAATGTATGATACCGTCATGTAATGTCGGTATTGCTGCAAACTCATTTCAAAATCGTCGGGATGGAGTTTCAGGTGTGATGCATACTTCGAAGCAACCGTCTGTAGGTCATTAAAATTCTCTATGCCATGCACCATGTCGCCATGAAACCACAAAAACACAGCGAACAAAAGTGCCAAACCAATCCACACAAAAGTCCATACTGTTGCCTCGCGAATAGACACCACGTGAGCTTTTCTGTCGATTACAAACATATCAAGCAGGAGAATAGCGGCTATGAATGCCACGAATCCTACCAAGAACATAGTTTCTGTCATTACCATTTGTTTCTCATTTTATCATTTAGAAAGCGCAAAGTTACTCATTGCATATTACAAACCTGTTACATCAGAGCTTATCATGCTCAATATTTAGTGTTTTTTAAGTACCAATGGTATTCGCGAACGTTAGGTTATCGAACACCACTTTGCCATCAACCTATTGCAAATGCATGTTTTCTTGAAATATTCTGCTACGCTGCGTAGCATATTGTGAATAGTGTATAGTTGTGCAATATTCCAAAAACGAAAAATTGATGGATATTGAGTAAATACGGTTAGCGCATCAGCATATAGTTATTTGAGTTTTTATAAAATTTCGACCACACGACCACAGATGTCTGCATCATGTTATCAGTCAAACTCTTACACGTGTGGTCGATTCCTGTGATTTGGAATTTACGACCACACTTCGACCACACTTATTGTTATCTGTCATCAACGTAAAACGGCAATGTGAATACGCTATATCGATGCCTAAGTGGGGGTGTGGTGATTATCACAACTTTTTCAAACCTTGATAATCTTTTTATCTAACGTTGGATAACACTCTTGTCTAACGTTGGATAACACTCTTGTCTAACGTTGGATAACACTCTTGTCAAACGTTGAATAATACTCTTGTCAAACGTTGAATAATACTCTTGTCAAACGTTGAAAATACTTTTGTCAAGCGTCAGACAATAGTTTTACCAAATGTTAGTCAATAGTTTTGCCAACCGTTAGACAATAGTTTTGCTAATCGTTGGACAAACCTTGGCAAAACGTTATCAAAAAATATCGCTCAGTATTATTTCTGAGCGATATTCTTTATTTTTTGATAATCATATATGAGTATCGTGGATGCGCTTACAATTTGGTGGTCGATTGGTGGTCGATTGGTGGTCGATGTCTTTATAATCGACCACCGTTTAATGTGTTGATGGATAGCGGGATACATATGTCTGTGGTCGAGTGGTCGAATTTTTCTGAAAACTAAAATAACTGTATGCGACTCTCGCGTGTTATCCTTGTGATGTAATCCACAAAGGCTGTTCCCTGCCTATCTATCATTCGTTTTCAATTATCTATAGCAACTTATTGCATGCGGTTGAAGCCTTCCCAACGCACATTCCATTTGCCATTTTTTGGGAAACCTGGGTTGAGCGGCTGTTGACATCCGTCCCATCCGCAACACATCATGGCAATGGCTGTGAGCAAAGATCCGTTGCCTGGCAGATAAAGTCGCAGACGATCTGGAGTCTGGAAGTTGTGACCATTGGGCAGATAAGTATTCTTCTGTGTATCGATCAGCAATGCCTGAAGTGCGGTTTCGGGTTCTCCCAATCGGGCAGCAGTCATGGCTATCATGCCATAATCCCATCCCCAAGTGGTCCCCCAATGCCAGTTGTGCATCACGGCGTCAAGTGTGTGTCTCATCTTGATGCTGTCGATACCCTGAGTTGGGATGAGGCCGAAAGCACCCAGCACGGCAGGGTGGTCGCTGTAGCAATGTTCGTCAAAGCGCGGTTCTTCCTTTGATGGAAGACCTGCCTGATAGATGCCGTTCTTCTCAGGCAATGGTGCAAGTCGCTTGATGATGTTGTCCCAGTCAGCATTACGGCTTTTGCCCATGCGCTCACGCCACTTTTGTGCTACTGTGAGTCCATAGCGCCAGTAACTGAGTTCGAAGGGATGGTTGTAGGAAAAGTCCTTGCGCATACATTCCTGCATGGCAGTGGCGCCAGTGAGTGGAATGTACTGCCCGCCGCAATCGCAGGCTTTGGCAAAGTCTGCCATAAATTCAGCAGTCTGTTCCACATGTTCAGCATAGGTCTTAAGCGTTTGGTCTGATGGGTTGGCGCGATACATTTCTTCAGCGAGATAGATGTAATGGGGTTGTTGCCAGAGCAGAAACGAACCAACGTTTGACGGTGCTTCGCCAGCCCAAGGGTCGGTCATCTTCATCCAGCGCAGTCCTTTGA
The DNA here is from genome assembly GCF_002251185.1 of Prevotella sp. P5-126. NCBI lineage: Bacteria > Pseudomonadati > Bacteroidota > Bacteroidia > Bacteroidales > Prevotellaceae > Prevotella > Prevotella sp. P5-126. The sequence goes on along the minus strand of NZ_NPIZ01000118.1, from coordinate 65,844 downwards.
ATCCTTGGCGCTTAGCTATATTGCGTGCAACGGGAGCTGCCACATCGTCGTACCAGCGTAACATGCGAGCCACTACGTCGGGTTGATTCCACAGACAGAAATCTACTGCGTGCCACCAAGTCATCTCCAGATGCGGACGACCAAACCAACTGTTGTAGGTCAAGCCAGTTTCCTGTGGGGGCATGTTGCCTGCGCAGTTGATATAGGTGAGATATTGTGATAGCACCACGCGACGCTCCAGTTCCTTGGCTCTTGGGTCGGTGCATTGTCCGAAATCAACAAATGCACCTGCTGACCAATGACGGTGCCAGAATTTCTGGTTGCGCTTCATGTGGTCGGCAAAGGTTTCAGAGGTGGGACGGTCGATGGGGTTAAGGCTGTATTCTGCCGAAAACTCCAACACATCGTCGGTGGTTGACAGGGCATACTGATGGTTGCCCATGGGCTTCAAGTCGGCAATGCCGTTCCATCTCACATATATATAATAGGTGGTGGAGTCGAGTTGATGTTGAATCAGAGCAGATTGTGCATCCTGTTTGACGATTGATGAGGTGTGACGGTCTGTTTTGCTCCAGTCGGCTGCATGGTCGGCATGCTTTCCTGTGGGATAGGGGAGTCGTATGGCAACCTTTGCTTGCTGGTTTTTGAGTAGTGGACTCTTGACGCGTGCTACCAACTGGTCGCGGTCTGGACGGCAGAAAGTGATGACATCAACCGGTTTTCCGTCTGCCAGGAAATGAGAATCAATCTGAGCATCCCAGAGGTGAAGCTCCTGATGAATATCGGTGAGCTGGTTGAGGGCGATGGGTTTTGACTGGTTGTCGGTGAGTTGAAGACCGATGGCGCCGAGGTTGAGCCGATGTGGGTTGACGCGGAAATATTCGGTTGCCTGCTTGTTGCGTCCGTTCTGTTTGTATTCTACAGCATACACTTCCTGATGACCATGTCCTAAGTCGTAGGATTTTTCAGTATCAGCAGGTGTCAGTTTCTCGGTGTTGGGGAATGAGTGCCAACCCCAATCGGACATGGTGGTGAGGGGGATGCCTTGCTCATAATCGGTGGTGTAACTTTGCAGTCCGGTCACATCGACGGTGGCGGCAAAATGGCCGTTGCCTACTGTGAGCGATGCGAGATTGTCGGCTTTGGTGATGATGGGGTTGTTACGAAAAAGAACAGCCTCGCGATTAATCGAGGCTGTTGTATTGTCGGTATCGAAACCAAGCATTTCCATTTCAAGTGATGCCCATATAAATGGTCCTACACCCTTGGCATCGTTGTCTCTGACTGGTTCGCTAAGGTAATATTGGAACGAACCATCGCGCCGTTTGTTCTCTTTGACCTTTGGCGCAGCCTTCAACACTTTGGCGCTGATGCCCGGACCGAGGCCCGCTACTGCACAGCATTGTGTCAGCGAAATGGTCTTGTCGGCATTGACGCGGATGAAGTTGTTGATGATGCCCTTATAGGCTTTGATACCAGCATCACGGTATTTTTCTCCGAGATACCCCTTGCGGTAGGCTTTCAACAGTGCATAAGCAAACATCGACGAACAAGTAGATTCGAGATAGTTGCCTTCACGTTCGGGTGAATCCATCACCTGATACCACACACCAGTTTTTTTGTCTTGCCACTTGATAACAGCATCGAGGTCTTTACGCAACAGCTCGATGACTTCGCCACGGCGACTGTAGTTCTCAGGTAGAGCATCAAGCAGTTCGATCAGTGCCATGGTGTACCATCCTTGCGCACGTCCCCAGCAATGCTGTGAAAGTCCGGTTTCCTTGTCCGCCCAGAACATCTCGTGTGTTTCGTCCCATGCATGACGGTTGAGTCCGGTCTTGGGGTCGAATGTGCGCTGGTAGGTTACGCTGATTTGGTTGACCGCATCGTCGTAAATCTTCTGTGCATCTTTCTGCTTCAGCAGGTCGCGAGCGGTAAGTGTGTAGAATGGCAATCCCATGAAGATACCGTCGAGCCATACCTGATAGCTGTAGATGGCCTTGTGCCAATATACTTTGTCGGCAATGGTGCGTGGTTGTTTTTTCAACTGCTTCATCATGAGTTGCATGGCGAGCAGATTCTTTTTCTCTGGTTGGAGTTGGTACATACGTGTTACGAAATGGCCGGTACGTATGTTGTCGAGGTTATAGTCTTCCATACGAAAACCTCGAATTGCTCCGTTTGGGGCAATCATCGTGTCGGTATATTCGCGGCAGTAGGCGAGAATGTCATCGCCGCCGTATTTCAGATATGTATCAAGCATGGCTTCCAGTTCGATACCCATCACATAACTCCATTTGGGTTTGCTGGAAAAATCGAGCAGGTAGGATTTGGGTACACGCTTCATTTCAGAATAAGTGAGCCATTGGCTGTAGTTTTTGAAAGGTTTCTCCTGAAGCGCAAGCGAACCGTTGATGAAGAGATTGTCGAAGCGCACGTCGCGTGTCATGCCTTTGATACTGTTTCCATCGCGTACACCGTTGAAACGGCAGTTCTTTACATTGATGTCATATACATAGCAGGCAGTGTCGAGTGCGATAATCTGCACACCGTATTGTGATTTCTCACAAGTGATGTTTTCGATATTGATATTGCGTACGGTGGGGATGTATCCACGACAGCAAATCTCGTTGTGCTCGTAGTCGAGGTTGATTTTCAGTACGCTTTCCTTGCAGACACCCACTTTGATGTTGCGGGCATTGATGTTTTCGATGATACCGCCACGGCAAGTATTGGTCTTGATGCGTACCACACGCTCCAGTTCGGGCGAGTCCATCACGTTGTTCTCGGCATAGACGTTGCGGCATCCGCCCGATATTTCAGAACCGATAACCACACCACCGTGACCGTTTTTCATCTCACAGTTGCGGATGATAATGTTCTCACTGGGGCGATCCCAAAGGCGTCCGTCACGGTTGCGACCACTCTTAATGGCAATACAGTCGTCGCCAGTATTGAAATAACAGTTTTCTATCAGCACGCCATCGCACGACTCAGGGTCACATCCATCGCCGTTAGGACCGTCGTTGATAATCTTCATACCACGTACGGTGATGTTTTTCGATAGCAGGGGATGAATCACCCAGAATGGAGAACGCAGCAGGGTGAGGTCTTCCAAGAGGATGTTCTCACACTGGTTGAAGTTGATAAGCTGTGGGCGCAGACCGTCATTCTTGGTGAAAATGCGCTCGTTCATATCAACACCGTCTTCTGCTTGCTTCAGCAATCGGGCACGGGTGCCACTGCGCTGGTTGGGCAGTTTGTCGGGTGCACCTCCGAAGTAGGGTACGCCCGTCCATTGCCACCATGTTTCTTTCGAGCCGCCACCATCGATAGTACCTTCACCAGTCACAGCAATGTTCTGCTGCTTGTAGGCATAGATGCATGGACTGACGTTGTGGCAATCGAGACCTTCCCAACGTGTAGGCACCACGGGGTAGAGGTCTGGTTCAAACACAAACTGCAACTTGGCGTCTTTCTCCACTACGAGATTGACGTTTGACAACAAGGTGATGGCACCTGTGAGATAGGTACCTGCCGGTACGATGACGCGGCCACCACCTTTCTTAGAACAAGCCAGAATGGCCTTGTTGATGGCTTTCTGGTTCTTGGCAGCTGTGTTTCCTGTCTTTGCACCATATTTGGTGATGACAAAATCACGTTCTGGGAATGTCGGAGCCTTAATGCTCTGTTCGATGCGCTTATACTCATTGTCGTCCCAGGCTTTGGCCTGTGCGGCGATGGGTACAATGATGGCTACGAACAATAATTGTAGTAGTCTTTTCATTATTTTGAGTGTTTTAGTAGATTTTTCGGTGCAAAGATAAGCATTTTATTTGGAAATAAGTCAAATATGTATTACTTTTGTGTGATATAAATGTGAAGATTATGACGAAGATAGCAGATTTTTTAAACAAGAACGACCGCTTTGCTGCAGACGCAGGGTGTCGTATCGTGGAAATGGAAGAGGGAAGGGCTGTTGCAGAAATGACGGTTACACCCCATCATCTCAATGGCGGCGGAGTCTGTCAGGGCGGTGCACTGTTTACACTTGCCGACTTGGCATTGGCTGCCGTGATGAACAGTAGGGGGCAATTGACCTTCGGTATAGAGAACAATATCATGTTTATGGCATCGGCGCGTGTAGGCGATAGACTGCGTGCCGAAGCCCGAGAGGTGGCAGACCATCCGAAGATTCCAACCGTAGAAGCCCGTATTACGAATCAGAATGGACAACTCTTGTGTGTGGTGACAGGTGTGGCTTATCGTAAGAAAGAGGCACTGGTAATGGAATAATCTCTATTCTATTACTACTCCTGATCCTTTACTATCTCATATTCCAAAACTTTTTTCAATCCCAACACGTTCATATAGTAATCTCGCGTACCTATTATATATACCTGATGGTTCCACAGTTCGGGGTTGTCCTTGAGGTTGAGTTTCTTGCGTATTGATGCTCTGTCGGTCAAGCAGACAGGTAGAAAACTGTTTTTGTCAATTGTCTCGTCTGTCTGACTGTCGGTTACAATCGGAGTATCTGACAGTAGGATAGAGGTGCTCGAAGTGAAGGGAGGCCATAGAAGTATGTTGTTTAGACTCTTGTAGGCTGTGCCGACAATGTATGCCTTGACGCAGATTTGACGGTCCACATCTGTCAATTGCGCTTCTGCCACTGTCAATGCGTTCTGCTTGATAGTGGGATCAATGCCCGTTTCTGGTACTATTGTACCGGTAGAGTCGGTTGCTGTAGTGTCACGGTCTTCTTTCGCAGGTGGATCTTCTACCATATCCAACTGCTTTTCACATCCGGTGGAACATGTCAGTATTGCCACCAAGAACCATATAAAATAGTGCTGCTTCATGGGGCAAAGATAATGAAAATGCTTGAAAATGAGAAAAAAACACGTGAAAATTTGCTCTTTTCTGAAATAAATGCTATATTTGCCACCGATAAGCCTATGTCGGCTGTTGCCGAACTATCTTATCATTCATAGTTAGGGGTTGGTAGCGTCCTGCACCAACCCCATTTTGTTGAACCTTCAATGCATATCATGTGGTTCATGTTGCCGTTGAACAAGTCGGAAATATATGACGACAGCGTTAAACTTGCAAAATCAGTTTGACATTTCAACTTTTATTCGTAAATTTGCAAGTCATTAGTAAATATCTATTAAAAGAATACATAAAACATGGGAATTTTATCTAAAATATTCGGACGTAACACCGATGAACAGCAGAAAACAGGAGGCATGGAAGACTTCATGACTCTCATTCGCGTTTATTTCCAGGCCGTAATGGCAGCAGACTTGGGCATTACCAATCTGGCTGCATTGCCCGATTTACGCGTGTTTAAACAAACACTCCACGTGCCAACTCAAAACAATAAGCTCGGTGTGGGAGAAAAGTCACGCTGCAAGAAAATGCTGAAAGAGATATATGGCATGAGCGATGACTTCACTAAAGAGATAGACCAAAGCATTCGTCGTCGCTGCAAGAAACCGCAGGATGTGCAAACCTATATGATTCAGTTTTCTGCGTTCTCACAAGACTTGATGATGCTTACCGGAAACCTGATGAAGTTCAAACTTCGCTTGCCCGGATTCTTCAAAAAGGCTCTTTATACCATGACCGAAAAGACTATCAATGACATCTTCAATAAAAACGATTATAGTGATGCAGGTGTTCTGAAGTCTATCGTGGCAATCCGTCAATACAACCAGAAACTTGGTTTCTCACAGCGATGGGTAACCGATTTCGTATATCATGTAGTGATGCTTGCTAAAAAAGAAAAGCAGCCAGCACAACAAGAAACGAAATAAAAAAAGTTAAATATATTACAGAAAAGGTTGCACTTTGTATAAAAAATGTTACCTTTGTAGAGATTAAGGGTGTGTCTTTAATGTTTTGCAGCCAAGGTCATGATTGGCATAACCAAACAGCTCAAGGCAAAGAAGACAAAAATAAGTATCAATGACGCCTAACGAGAAAACTATAGCAACGTTTGAAACCCGCATGAGGCAGATGATTCTCCGATTTCAAGAACTGAAAAAGGAGAACAATGACCTATACGCCCAAATCGAAGAGGACGAAAAGCAAATGGAAACGCTGCGACAACAGTTGGATCAAAAGCAGAAAGACTACGAGGCCCTTAAGATGGCACGCATGATCAGTATTACCGATGGCGACTTGCAAAGCGCTAAAGACAGACTGGCGAAGCTCATCAGAGAAGTGAATAAGTGTATTGGAATCCTTAGCGATGAAAACGAATAGAGGAGACCGAACCATGGCAGAAACAAACCGAGACAAGTTACATATCAAGCTGCACGTCTATGACGAGGAAATCGAAGTGGTAATCAACCGCGACGATGAGGAGTTCTATCGCTCGGCAGCAAAGCTCATCACTGAAAGATATAATGCATACGCTGCGGCATACAAAACCCGTAAAAGCGAACACATAATATCTTTGATGACACTTATAGATATAGCACTGCTCTATCAAAAGGAACGCGCCAACCATGACGCAGAGCCTTTCAAGAATATTCTCGATAAGTTGACAGCCGAAGTGGAACATGCACTGAAAGAAAAGTAATATACTGAAACGAGAATATTAATAATATATATCAAATTTAATCTATGGACATATTAGTCATCCTTGCTATCATTGCCGCCCTTCTAATTGGCGGACTCTGTGGCTTTATGATTTTCCGTCATGTCATCAAAGGAAAATATAATGAAATGGTAGAGGCTGCCAATAAGGAAGCCGAAGTTATCAAAGAGAAGAAACTGCTCGAGGTCAAAGAGAAGTTCCTCAATAAGAAAAGCGAACTGGAAAAGGAAGTGCAACAGCGCAACCAGCATATCCAGCAAAGCGAAAATAGACTGAAACAGCGTGAGATCTCGCTCAACCAACGTCAGGAGGAACTGGGTCGCAGAAAGAATGAACTCGACAACCTGCAAACGCGCATTGACAACGAAAAGAAGTTGCTGGTCCTGAAAAACGAAGAACTTGAGAAGATGCAATTGCAGGAGCGTGCTAAGCTGGAAGAACTCTCAGGACTGAGTGCAGATGAAGCAAAGGCCCGATTGGTAGAAGCCATGAAGGATGAAGCTAAGACTGATGCTGCTAGCTATATCAACGAAATTATGGATGAGGCTAAGCTGAATGCCAATGCTCAGGCTAAGAAAATTGTGATACAGACCATTCAGCGAGTGGCAACAGAAACTGCCGTAGAGAATGCTGTTTCTGTATTCCATATCGATAACGACGAAGTGAAAGGACGTATCATCGGACGTGAAGGTCGTAATATCCGTGCACTTGAAGCTGCCTGTGGCGTTGAAATCGTTGTAGATGATACTCCTGAGGCTATCGTTATTTCTGCGTTTGATCCTATCCGTCGTGAAACTTGCCGTTTGGCTCTCCATCAACTTGTCAGCGATGGACGTATCCATCCTGCGCGTATTGAAGAGGTTGTGACCAAAGTGAAAAAACAACTGGAGAACGAAATCATCGAAACAGGTAAACGTACGGCTATAGACCTCGGTATTCATGGATTACACCCAGAGTTGATTCGTATCATCGGTAAGATGAAATATCGCTCATCATACGGACAAAACCTATTGCAGCATGCACGCGAAACTGCCAACCTCTGTGCGGTTATGGCTTCCGAACTTGGATTGAATCCTAAGAAAGCTAAACGTGCCGGTCTGCTCCATGATATTGGTAAGGTGCCCGATGAGGAGAGCGAATTGCCACATGCACTCTATGGCGCAAAGATTGCTGAGAAATATAAAGAGAAACCCGATATCTGCAATGCCATCGGTGCTCACCACGACGAGATGGAAATGCAGACTTTGTTGGCTCCTATCGTACAGATTTGTGATGCTATCAGTGGCGCACGTCCAGGCGCTCGACGCGAAATCGTAGAAGCATATATCAAGCGTCTTAACGACCTTGAGGCTATTGCCATGAGTTATCCCGGTGTTACCAAGACCTATGCTATTCAAGCTGGTCGCGAGCTGCGTGTCATCGTTGGTGCAGATAAGATGGATGACGCAGAGACCGAGGCACTCAGTGGTGAGATTGCTACCAAGATTCAGAATGAGATGACCTATCCCGGACAGGTGAAGATTACTGTCATCCGTGAAACTCGTTCTGTGGCTTACGCCAAATAAAAGCAATTCATAGTATCAAATAACGAAGACTCCTTCTTTGCCCAATAGGGAAAGAGGGAGTCTTTGCTGTATATCATGCGGACCTTTGGTGGTTATTTGCTTTTTCTTATTCATTTTCTTTGTCATACAAAGAATATTTCGTAACTTCGCACCGAAAGATTAAAACACAGAACTATGAAAGGTATCGTATTGGCAGGAGGTAGTGGCACACGTCTCTATCCTATCACAAAGGGAATATCCAAGCAACTGATTCCCATTTTCGACAAACCGATGATTTACTATCCTATATCGGCTTTGATGCTGGCAGGCATACGGGAGATACTTATCATCTCTACTCCTTATGACCTTCCTGGTTTTAAACGCTTGTTGGGAACAGGTGAAGACCTCGGAGTACGTTTCGAATATGCAGAACAACCATCGCCGGATGGACTGGCACAGGCCTTTATTATCGGTGAAGAGTTTATTGGCAAAGATAGTGTATGTCTTGTCTTGGGCGATAATATCTTCTATGGTAGTGGATTCACGGGATTGCTCCATCAGAGTGTGAAAAATGCAGAACAAAAAGGACTCGCTACGGTGTTTGGCTACTATGTCAACGACCCAGAGCGCTATGGCGTAGCAGAATTTGATGCCGACGGCAATTGCCTCAGCATCGAAGAGAAACCCGCAAAACCCAAATCCAACTATGCCGTGGTGGGGCTCTATTTCTATCCAAACAGCGTGGTGGAAATTGCCAAAAATATCAAGCCAAGTGCACGAGGCGAATTGGAAATAACAACAGTCAATCAACAATATCTGTCACAAAAGACGCTGAAGGTGCAGACATTGCAGCGTGGTTTCGCATGGCTCGACACGGGCACTCACGACTCACTGTCGGAGGCTTCTACCTTTATCGAAGTGATCGAAAAGCGTCAAGGACTGAAAGTGGCCTGTCTGGAAGAGATTGCCTACAAGCATGGTTGGATTACGAAAGAGAAACTTCGTGAGGTGGCTGCTCCAATGGCAAAAAACGAATATGGCAAATACCTCCTGCAACTGGCAGAGAAATAACAGGACACCGTCTTTTTGGAAGGCATCACTCTTCGCCCGGAAAGCGCGACCACATAAGAAGATACCGCCCGATGCGTTACACATCGGGCGGTATCTTCTTATCGCAGCAAGCCTTGCCAACTCACGGGCCGACCATCTTCCGTTGCTCCTTCTATCGTGACAAGATAGCGTTTCGATGAGTCGGAAGAATAAAAACGCACAATGGCTTCACCAGCATCGTCGGTCTGCAACGAGGGATTCCAATAGAGCGTCGTGCGATAGTCGGGGCGCGTATAGTCGCTCTTATCCGTCTTGGGATACTGTGGTGAATAGAACTCCATATTGTAGCGATAGCCCAACGGGGATATCCTTGCCATGGAGAGCAGGTGTTTGCGCTTTCCTATCTCCGAACCATCTTTAAGGAAGATGAACAACACGCCAGGGATTCTGCCTCTAATATCAGCGCGCACACCATACATCGTATTCTGAGGATGGTTCATCGAGAAATATTCTATACTCCGCACATTCTGCGGCCAGATAGCCAATATTTCTTCGTCATCTGTTTCTGCCACATTGTCCACATATTTTTTCCCAACAATCTGTCCAACACCACCGATTCTCTTGTGGCCATCTTCACCAACAGAACAATAGATGCCCAACTGGCTGAGGAGTGTTTCCATGGATGTCGCATGCTCAATACGAGGATCATTCGGATAAAGATTGCGAGGGGCTTCCAGTTGGCCATAGTTCATCGATTTGGGTTTCTTTTTACTTCCTTTCTTCTCAAATTCGGGAAGTTCTACCACGCCATTCCAAGCATACATCTGCTGTTGGTTGCTCTGCTTGACATAGACGGACAAATCATTGCCCATTTGACAAGCATAGTGAGGCAATCTCACCGTAGGGGGTATTTGCTTGTCAACTTGTAGTTCGACCATCTCCGTACTACCACTTTTTTTTGTGCCTTCCAATAGCCATGTCGTGCCTTCGGGACTGTCCACCGTCAGCGAGAAACGACTGCTGTCGCCCAACTCAAACTCATGGCGCACTCCCTCCGCGGGGTTCACCAATAGCAGATGAGGATTCTTTAATTTCGATTTCAACGTGCCTTTCACTCTGCCCGTGATACGTTGTTCTGTCTCTATCGGATAGGTCATCTGTGGATAGCGGCCACGAAGCATATCGGCAAGGGGATAGACGCCATCGCGACGACTCACTGCCCATTGCGATAGTGTTGGCTGCAACGTGTCGGGCTTCACCACGTCATAGTCGGTCACCGAAACCGAAAAAGTGCCTTTTAAGGGGCGGCCTTCCTGATCGGTCAAGGTCAGCGTGGACGCTATGGGCATCTTCTTGCCTTCTGTCATCTGACTTTTCATGCTCACACATATGCTGTCGCGACTGGCAATCTGCGTCTCACAAGAGGCCAAGACCAATTTGTCTCGAGGACGGATCATGGCCACCGTCACTACGCCTGGACGCAAACGACTCATACCGATTCGCAACACACGCGAACCGACATAGGGTGTTTCCACCAAGTTGCCGCCACCATATATCACACAGGTCAACGTGTCAGACTCGCTCGCATCCGACATGCGGATCAGCAATTGTCCCTTGCGTTGCTTCACTTCCAATAGGGGCGATGATTGCAGGGCTATAGGCGCTTCCACGCACGACACATAGCGGTCGTCGCCCGTCTTTGCCGTCACATAGATGGGCTTATAGCAGAAATAATCCGAACCGAAGTTGCGCATCCACTGCGTATAGGCCACCATGGTGTAGCTACCACTCGTCATCGTCTTCGATAGAAACATCGCATTGGCAAACACACCATTGCTGTCACAACGCACTTTCATGCGCTGAACCAACGTGTCTGCGCGTTGGTCATAGAGTTCCACATAGACATAGCGCGAGCGTGACACAGGGATGCGAGTGGTGGCATCCAACAGATGAGCACGAAACCATATCGTGTCGCCAACCATATAATAAGGACGGTCTGTATGCAGATAGATTCGCTCCTGAGGAACCTTTGAGTAATAGTCAAGCAGATGAGACATCACAGAGATGCTGTCATTATCCATCGCACTTGCCTGTACAGATTGGCATATCCATAAAATTAAAAAACTAACATTTATCTTCACATTGTTCATACTCCAAATCAGCATTTAAAATACAGGTTCTATAATCGCACCATTGTTCGTATTCAAGTCTATCCAAATTCTTTCGAATAATTTCATCTATGTCATCATTGGGATTAACAGCCGATAGATCCCAATTACCAATACCACAATATTCACAAGCACTTGTGGCAATTCGATATGACGTCATACAATTAGCCAAACATTGAGATTCGTTGTCTATACTTCTCGTTTTAGTTTGCAAATCAATTCTAATATTGTACCGTTGAAGAGCTCGCAAATAATCTGTTCGGCAAATATTTATATTCTTAAAAGCCTTATTCTTTGCATTATATAGCACTAATGCCCTATGAGAATAATTTATGCCTGTCATCATCGTCAACTGTCTAACAAAATTTGTTTGTCGCATATGCGAATCTGTATGTACAGCAGAATCCAAAAGCATTATATAACGTTTTTTCTCTTTAGCAGACATTCTATTTACTATACTTCGAATTTCAGAACGATCTCTACCAACAACTTCTTGATATTCCTGAAATTGCTCTGAGGCAACAAACATATCAGCATCCGTCAGAATCCGCTCTGTAGTACCATTATTATCATCGCCACATGCCATAAAAGTAGCGAATGCAAATATCATCATTACAAACTGTTTCATATTTATCTTATATTAGATATTAATCAATCCTTGCCAACTCACAGGTCGTCCATTAGCCATCACTCCCTCTATAGTGAGAAGATAATGCTTCGACACATCAGAAGAGTAGAACTGCACCCTTACTTTCCCTGCATCATCCGTTGTCACCGAAGGATTCCAATAGAGCGTCGTGCGATAGTCGGGGCGCGTATAGTCACTCTTATCTACCTTGGGATATTGTGGCGAATAGAATTCCATGTTGTAGCGGTAGCCTAAAGGCTGTACCTTTGCCATGGAGAGCAGATGATTTCTACGTTTGATTTCCGAGCCATCCTTAAGAAAAATAAACAGCACGCCTGGGATTGTTCCATTTGGTGAAAACCTCACACCAAATACGCCATTTTCCGAACGATTTTTCGGGAAATACTCTATTGACTTAACGTCAGAAGGATTCGTTTGCAGTACTATTGAATGATCAGTTTCCTTAAAATTATCAATATAACAAACAACATTTTGCATATGTTGTTCTCCTTCAGGAGTTATCGTAACCCAAATTCCCAATTGCGACATCAAAACACGCATTGTTGTGGCCCACTCTAATCGAGGATCATCTTGAGGAATTCCACGAACAGCTTCAATATTCATGAAATTTTTCTTCTGTTTTTTTTGATATTTTCCAATTCGGACGAACTCTGGGAGTTCTATCTCTACATTACGACTAAACATTTGTTGCAATTTGCTTTGCTTCATAAACGAATTCAAAGAGCTTGATTCTCTAATAGAATATATAGGAAGACTTATTTGAGGAAAGCTTTGCTTGTCGATTTCGAGTTGAACGAGGGAGGTCCTGCCATTTTTCTTTGCGCCCTCTAAGACCCATTCTGCCCCCTCAGGACAATCTATTTCCATTGAGAAAGAAGAACTATCACCTAATTCAAATCTATTATAGTATGCCCTCATAGGATTCACCACCAATAGACTTGGATTCTTTAATTTCGATTTCAACGTGCCTTTCACTCTGCCCGTGATACGTTGTTCTGTCTCTATCGGATAGGTCATCTGTGGATAGCGGCCACGAAGCATATCGGCAAGGGGATAGACGCCATCGCGGCGACTCACTGCCCATTGCGATAGTGTTGGCTGCAACGTGTCGGGCTTCACCACGTCATAGTCGGTCACCGAAACCGAAAAAGTGCCTTTTAAGGGGCGGCCTTCCTGATCGGTCAAGGTCAGCGTGGACGCTATGGGCATCTTCTTGCCTTCTGTCATCTGACTTTTCATGCTCACACATATGCTGTCGCGACTGGCAATCTGCGTCTCACAAGAGGCCAAGACCAATTTGTCTTGAGGACGGATCATGGCCACTGTTACTACGCCTGGACGCAAACGACTCATACCGATTCGCAACACACGCGAACCGACATAGGGTGTTTCCACTAAGTTGCCGCCACCATATATCACACAGGTCAACGTGTCAGACTCGCTCGCATCCGACATGCGGATCAGCAATTGTCCCTTGCGTTGCTTCACTTCCAATAGGGGCGATGATTGCAGGGCTATAGGCGCTTCCACGCACGACACATAGCGGTCGTCGCCCGTCTTTGCCGTCACATAGATGGGCTTATAGCAAAAATAATCCGAACCAAAATTGCGCATCCACTGCGTATAGGCCACCATGGTGTAGCTACCACTCGTCATCGTCTTCGATAGAAACATCGCATTGGCAAACACGCCACTACTGTCACAACGCACTTTCATGCGCTGGACCAATGTGTCGGCATTCTGTTCATAGAGTTCCACATAGACATAGCGCGAGCGTGACACTGGGATGCGAGTGGCGGCATCCAACAGATGAGCACGAAACCATATCGTGTCGCCAACCATATAATAAGGACGGTCTGTGTGCAGATAGATTCGCTCCTGAGGAACCTTTGAGTAATAGTCAAGCAGATGAGACATCACAGAGATGCTGTCATTATCCATCGCACTTGCCTTGAACCCGCAGGTGCTCAGCAAAATAAACAAGAACAACTTCCTACACATCTTAATTGTATCTATGTTCGCAATCAGATTTACATTGCATATTGTATTTCTGCATCCGATTATTCTTTTGGCTTAGAGAAGGCTGCTACGCAACGACAGAGGGCATCGGGATTGCCCATGTCATACATCTCACCATCAAGCCGCACACCCATCATGCCATGGTTGCTACGAACGGCCTCAAGTGCTGAGGTGAGCTCTATCTCGCGTGTATGGTCGTTTCCTTCATCGGCTTTTCGTATATCGGTTTCCAACTGCTGGAAGACCTCCGGTGTGAGGATATACTGTCCAAACACACTGCAATACTCTTTCTTTCCATCGTTGCCACGCACACCAAGGAACTCTTCGGCATAACTGGCCTTGGGTTTCTCGTTCATTGCCGATACATTGAGAATGGTGTTCTCTTTGTCTTCCCAGATGCCACTGAGTATGCCGTAACGACTAACTTCGGTCAGTGGAACGGAATGGATACTGACCATGAGTCTGTTGTAGCGCTCATATTCCTCGATGAGTTGTAGGGCACAGGGTTTATTGCGATGGCTACGGTAGATCGTGTCACCTAAGAGTAGGAGTACTGGCTCATTGTGTGTGAATTCCACAGCCTGATAAACGGCATGACCGAAACCGCGCTTTTCTTTTTGATATACGTAGCGCAGTCGCTTACCGATATCAAGAATGCGGTTTTCATATTCTTGTGCTTCGGTATTGAGCTTCGACAGATGTTCTGCAGAAAGCGGTGTTTCAAAGAATTCAGTATAGAGTTTACGTTCCTCCTCAGAGCCCAATACGAGACAAATCTCCTCGATGCCACTCTTTACCAGTTCTTCAAGCAAAATGAGAATGACGGGGCGCACCATGCCATCGGCACAGGGTATGGGGAAAAAGTCCTTCTTTAATCCGCGGGTCGCGGGGTATAGTCGTGTGCCGAAACCTGCCACGGGGATAATAGCGCGACGTACCGTATGTACAGGGTTGATGGTCAATTGGTAGGCACGCATGCCTTCGCTGTTGAGGTAATCAACCAATTTCTTCTGTGATTCCGCATCGCGTGCGAGAAATTGTACACTTCCATCGCCGTGTGAACCAACACCCTTTCCACCATATACCAATGGTTGGATGGCAGGATCCCTCAATACTTCATGGAGTTTTGGTGCTTGTAGTGCAGGCGACATGGGCGTGATGTATTCCTCAAACATATTTTCTGTCTCTGTCATCAGTTGGCCCAGTTGCTCCACTTGTCCCTCTGCCATATATTTCACAGCACGTTCTATGATTTTGTGGTTCCATTCTCCTAACGCCCGATGGAGGTTTTGCTCCTTCTCGTTTTGCGCAAATGGATAGGGCTTGTTCAAGTCAGAAAGGATGCGGATTGTATCTTTTGCAGTGCAAAGGTCTGCAAACACCCAGTGTAGTGTCTTTTTGACATTGAGTGACTGCACTTCGATTTCATCGCCATCAAAGGTCATCAGATTGGGTTTCACACCAAAGGCGCATGCTTGGTCAAGTCGTCCGCAACGTGACGAAGTGCGCTGTTCACCGAGATAGGCGATATTCATTTCGCCCATGGTGTTGAGGTTCAAGTTGTACAGCAGGTTGAAAGCACGTGCAACCAATACACAAATAGCTGCAGATGACGATAGTCCGCTCTTCATGGGAAGTGTCATATTGGTAATGCGGATGCGCACACCACCTACCTTATACCATTCCAACATGTAGCTGGCTACACCTGCACAGTAGCAGAAAAACGATCCCGATTTGGCAACACGCTTCAGATCTGTCTCTGTCATGCGGCATGAAAAGTCACGCCACGCATCTTTCATTTCAGCGGCATCGCTATGCATTTCGAAGTTGGAGGCTTTCTCCACTTCTGCATAAATTCCTTGTTCGATACCAGTAACTATAGCCATACCCGGAAGGATATCGGCATTCATGGTTCGGTAATGGCCTGCCCAGTCGGTGTGTTCTCCAAAGAGGCACAAACGCCCCGGAACAAATAGTTTCAACATAAATAAGTCTTAGCTTGGTTATATATTCAGTTCACAAAGTTAAAACAAAAGAATGAGAAATCACGAATTTCTGTTAGAATAATTTGGAGATACTGAGATTTTACCTTAAATTTGCACCATATAATGGTAATATTGCCAGTAACCCATCTTAAAAATCAATAGGCTTATCGATTAAATTCTACCCTCAAGAAATCAAAACATTTGGACCATGAAGGGATATGCAAACTGCTCCGACGATATGTTGGTGCAAGCCTATATGGAGGGCAAGGATTCTGCTTTCGATGAGTTGTTGGCACGCAATCAGCAGCAATTATTCGATTTTATCTTGGCTTTGACCCGTGATAAGGACAAAGCCGATGACCTCTTTCAAGAAACTTTCATCAGAGCTATCGTGAAGATGAAAGATGGACAATACTTCAATCAAGGCAAGTTTCTATACTGGTTGATGCGTATTGCCCGTAATTTGCTGATTGATGATGTGAGAAAACAAAAGAAAGGACAGGCGGTAAATATCAGCGATGACGAGTTGCTGACGGTCATAGATTGTGGACATCCCTATAAAAGTAGGGAAGATATGCTGGTGGCTGAGGAACTCAGTGGCCACATGCGACAACTGATGGATCTGCTTCCTGATGAACAGCGCGAGGTGGTATTGATGCGTTATTATCAGGGTTTGCAGTTTAAAGACATAGCCGAAATTACCAATGTCAGTATCAATACTTCGCTTGGGCGTATGCGCTATGCCATTCGCAACATGCGCCGTATGGCCAAACGTATTAATTTGATATAGTATCTGATAGTATGATGTGAGGTATGAAACTCCTTTACACCAATACTGATGTTTCATCTTGGTGTAAAGGAGTTGTCGTATGTGCAGGATGATTTAGATCATCTGCTGTTGTTGAACTGCTATTGGTTGTTTAGAGATTGCGCAATTCGTGGATAGTCTGTTCTGGTTGCTTGCTTCTGAATACGTAACTACCGCTGACAAGAACATCCACACCGGCTTTAACCAAGCGTGGCGCAGTCTCGCCCTGTACTCCACCATCCACTTCGATTAGTGCTTTACTGCCAGTTTGGGCGAGTAATTGGCGCAAGCGCTGCACCTTGCCGATGGTGTTTTCAATGAATTTTTGTCCGCCAAATCCAGGATTGACGCTCATCAGCAATACCATATCCACATCTGCTGCAATGTCTTCCAATACGGAAACAGGTGTGGCGGGATTGAGTGTAACACCAGCTTTCATGCCAGCATCGTGTATTTCCTGTACTGTGCGGTGTAAGTGGCGACAGGCTTCTACGTGAACATTCATCATCATAGCGCCAAGTTTAGCGGTTTGCTTGATATACTGTTCTGGATTTACAATCATGTAATGCACATCCAATGGTTTGGTGCACTTTGATGCAACAGCTTCGAGTACAGGAAAGCCGAAGGAGATATTGGGTACAAAAACCCCGTCCATAACATCGAGATGAAGCCAGTCTGCTTCACTTCTGTTGATCATTTCAATATCGCGGTCGAGGTGCAGAAAGTCGGCCGCCAGTAATGATGGAGATACTTTAGTCATCTTGTCAGTTGTTGATTTAAGTTTCAAGTTCAGTTCATCCCCACTACCTTGACAGTCCCATCGCTTTCAACAATGGTCTTGTAGGTACGAGCCACCTGTTTAATGAGCAGGATGGTTGTTTCGCTGGGTTTGTCCGTTTCGTGCTTATTGGCGCTTGACATCGGCTTTTTCCTTATAGTTTTCTATAAGAATAAACGAGATCTTTGCCGTTTTAGTATATTTTTAAAGTGATTTTTTTACTTATCCTACGTGACACTGATCCAGTTCCTTCATGCCATTCATGAAGTCGCGTGCCATCATGCGCTTCTTTCCTGCCAGTTGAAGTTCCTCGAAACAGAGCCATTCATCAATAGTAGCCACCAGCAAGCGCTTACCTTCTATGCAGATTGTGCCTGGTGCAGCGGTGGTGGATTGACCGGTTTTGCTTGTGCGATAGACTTTCAACAGTGTCTCTTTACCATCTTGTGTTATAAGATTGGTCCAAGCTCCTGGTATGGGACAGAGGCCGCGCACGAAGTCATACACCTGTTTTGCTTTCTGGTTCCAATTGATTTCGCAGTTTTCTTTGAACAGTTTCGGAGCGTCTTTGAGGTCCTTGTCTTCTATCTTTTCGCTTTGTGCCACGGTCGCAGGATGCCCATTGGTAGCCACAATTTGTTCGAGCGTTTCGAGACAGAGTTGTGCGCCGAGGTGCATCAGTCCGTCATAAACATATTCCACATCGGCATCGTCTGGAATGTCGAAAGGCTTGCTCATGATGATACGACCAGTATCAATATCGTGGTCGAGGAAGAATGTTGTCACGCCAGTTTGTGTCTCACCATTGATGATGGCCCAGTTGATGGGCGCCGCACCACGGTATTGTGGCAGTAGGGCAGCATGTACATTGAATGTGCCATATTCGGGCATTGCCCATACCACTTCGGGTAACATGCGGAAAGCCACTACCACCTGAAGGTTGGCATTGTAGCTCTTCAACTGTTCCACGAAGTTCTCGTCTTTCATTTTCTCAGGTTGTAACACCGGTAATCCATGTTCCAAAGCATATTTTTTGACGGCAGGTGCTTGGAGTATCGAACCGTGTCTTCCTACGGGTTTATCGGGTTTGGTGACTACAGCCACTACATTATAGTCGTGTTCTACCAGTGCTTGCAGTGTCTCTACGGCAAACTCCGGTGTTCCCATAAATACTATTCTAAGGTCTTCTTTCTTCATCATTGATATGATTGCTACACATTATTAATATAAATAGATGCTATTCCTGACTGAAGTCGCGCACCATCTTACGATACATACCGTATATGCGTTTCTGTGAGATATAGCCACGCAGACAGCGTTCAGCGTCAAGTACAGGCAGCCAGTCAGCCTGTGTTCGTTCAAAAGCCTTCATCACATCAGTCATCGGCATGCCATCGGTGAGTACTGCAGCTGGTTTAGTCATGAGTTGACTGGCATGGAAATGGTGATATAGTTCGGTGCGGAACATCACGTGGCGAATGCGTATAATATCTATTTCCCCTAACAGATGTCCTGCAGCGTCAGTAACAGGAAGCACACTCTGCTTAGAGCGACTGATCTTATGTACCATTTGTCCGAGTTCCATATCAGCATCCACCGATTGGTAGTCGCGGTCTATCACGGTTTCCATATTCATCAGTGTGAGCACAGAATGGTCGGTGTGGTGGGTGAGCAACTTACCTTGTCGGGCGAGTCGCATACCATATATACTATGCGGTTCAAAGATGATGATGGTGAGATATGCCGATACCGAAACAATCATCAACGGCATGAATAGGTTGTATCCACTGGTAATCTCGGCGATGAGGAATGTTCCTGTCAGCGGTGCATGCATCACTCCCGACATGACTCCAGCCATGCCCAATAGTGCAAAGTTCTTCTCAGGCACATATATTCCCACTTGATTCATGTTCCACAAGCGTGAGAAGACGAATCCGGTGAAGCATCCTATGAACAAACTGGGTGCGAAAGTACCACCACAACCGCCGCCTCCATTGGTTGCCGATGTGGCGAACACCTTGGTGAAGAGCACCAGCGATAGATATATCATCAGATATTCCGGATGTCCGTAGAATAGTGAACCGTCGAGAATCTGGTTCCAGTCAGTCTCCGATTTACCGTTGAGCAACAGGTTGATGGCATGGTATCCTTCACCATAGAGTGAAGGAAAGAGGAAGATCAGCGTGCTCAGAACAACGCCACCGATAAGGAGTTTGACGTATGGCTTGTTTTTAAATCGAGCATAAACATCCTCGCAGGCATTCATAGACCGTATGAAATAGAGGCTGACGAGACCGCAGGTGATTCCTAATAGAATAGATGCCGGTACACGTTCCACCGTCCAGTCGTTGTCGAGATGGAAGGTGAATAGTGTTGAGGCACCGCTGAAAATATAGGTGAAGCAGGTTGCTGTCACACACGATACCAATACAGGCAACAGCGAAGCCATGGTCAAATCGATCATCAATACTTCCAGCGTGAATACCAATCCTGCAATCGGCGCCTTAAAGATTCCGGCAATGGCACCAGCAGCACCGCATCCTACGAGCGTCATCAGCGTTTTGTTGTCGAGTCGAAACAGTTGCCCGAGCCTTGACCCGATGGCCGATCCCGTCAAAACGATAGGCGCCTCAGCTCCCACCGAACCACCAAAACCGATGGTGATGGCTGATGCAATGACCGATGACCATGTGTTGTGGGCTTTCAGTCGCGACTTGTTTGACGAGATGGCATATAGTATTCGCGTGATACCGTGAGATATATTGTCTCTGACGACATGTCTCACAAAAAGCGAGGTAAGGTAGATGCCGATGACAGGATATACCAGATAGAGCCAGTTGTAACTTGTTGCAGTAAACTTACCCGTCAGCAGTGAGCCTATCAGGTCAATCATACTGTGCAGGATGAAAGCGGCTACAGCAGACAACAGGCCCACAAAGAACGCCAGAACGAGTAGAAACATTCTGTCGCTAATGTGTGTTACCCGCCATTCGTGAATGCGGTGTCTCCAGTCTGTGCGTGTCGCTATTTCATGTTGACTCATATCTGTTCTCTTGTTTCGGTCTGTTGGTTGAGGGGGGGGCTATTTGCGGATGATGGTCACTTGACCGTCTTCTGTCAGTTTAATGATACTCGATGGCTTGTGAGGCTTATGCTCCTGTCGGCGGCTCCAGCATACATAATCTACGGCTTCGATAATCTTCGGATCGATGTCGGGGTAGTTTTGTGCAGCAGGTTCACCGCTGATGTTTGCCGATGTAGATACCAGCGCTTTCTGGAATCGGAAGCATAGCTCCTTGGAGAAAGGCTCCTGAGTGATGCGTATGCCGACGGAACCATCTTCGGCAATAAGGTTTTCTGCTAAATTGACCGCACCGTCGAGAATAACGGTAGTAGGTTTGTTGCAGCAGTCGAGCAACTGCCATGCCACATCGGGCACTTTGCGGATGTATCGCTGCAGGCGTGCATCGCTATCCACGAGGCAGATGAGTGCCTTCGAATCATCACGTTGTTTGATGTCATAAACACGTTTCACCGCTTCGCTGTTGGTAGCATCGCAACCTATTCCCCATACGGTATCGGTGGGGTAGAGTATAACGCCTCCCTTGCGGAGCACTTCCACAGCCTTACGAATATCTTCTTCTCTGGTCATTTGTCGGTATGTTTTTAGAATTCTGAAGTGAAATGGAACTTGATGTTCTCAAAGTCCTGTTGTGCCATAGACAATACATAGCTTGAGTCAGCGAGAAACACATCGCGTCCGTCCTTATCTTTTGCCATATACTGATACTTGCGTTTTTTGAAGTTGTCGAGCTCTGCGGCATTGTCGCTTTCTATCCAACAGGCCTTGTAGAGCTGTACGGGCTCCCATCGGCATTTTGCGTTGTACTCGTTTTCCAAACGGTACTGGATGACCTCAAACTGCAGTTGTCCTACCGTACCGATAATCTTTCTGCCGTTAAACTGGTTGACAAACAACTGTGCCACACCTTCGTCCATCAACTGGTCGATACCCTTCTGCAATTGTTTTGACTTCATTGGATCGTCGTTCTCAATGTATTTGAAGAGTTCGGGCGAGAATGATGGCAGTCCGCGGAAGTGGAGCTTTTCACCTTCGGTCAGCGTGTCTCCGATTTTGAAGATACCATTGTCGGGCAAACCGACAATGTCTCCGGGCCATGCTTCGTCGATAGTACTCTTGCGCTGTGCCATAAACTGTGTGGGACTTGAGAAGCGCAGCGTCTTGCCCTGTCTGACGTGCAAATAAGGCTGGTTGCGCTGGAATTTACCCGAACATACTTTGCAGAAAGCGATACACGAACGGTGGTTGGGGTCGATATTGGCAGTGATTTTGAAGATAAATCCCGTGAATTTAGGTTCGTCGGGCTTTACCATGCGCTCTTCTGCTTTAGTCTCACGAGGACTCGGAGCTATTTCTACAAAGCAGTTGAGCAGTTCCTGTACACCGAAATTGTTGAGTGCCGAACCGAAGAATACAGGTGCTACTTCGGCAGAGCGATAGGTCTCTACGTCAAATTCAGGATATACACCATCTACGAGTTCAAGGTCTTCACGCAGTTTGTCAGCATCGCGTTCACCGACTTTCTCGTCGAGTTCTTTGCTGTTGATGTCTATTTCTACCTTTTCTGTTACTCGCTGTTTGTCGGGAGTAAAGAGGTCGAGCTTCTGTTCGTAGATATTATAAACACCCTTGAACTTTGCACCTTGGTTGATGGGCCATGACAGTGGACGCACTTTGATGCCCAGTTCCTGTTCGAGTTCATCGAGCAGATCGAATGGGTCGCGTCCTTCTCGGTCCATCTTATTGATGAAGATGATAACAGGCGTATTGCGCATGCGACATACGTTCATCAGTTTGCGAGTCTGTGCCTCTACACCTTTAGCGCTATCCACTACGATGATGGCAGAATCCACTGCTGTAAGTGTACGATAGGTATCTTCTGCAAAATCCTGGTGACCCGGTGTGTCGAGGATGTTCACTTTGTATTCAATGTCGCCACCTGCAGGTGTGTAGTCAAATTCCATAACTGATGTAGATACCGAGATACCGCGTTGTTTCTCGATATCCATCCAGTCGGAAGTGGCTGTCTTCTTGATTTTGTTGCTCTTTACAGCACCAGCCACCTGTATCTGTCCACCAAACAAGAGGAATTTCTCCGTCAGCGTTGTCTTACCGGCATCAGGGTGGGAGATGATGGCAAATGTTCTTCTTCTTTCTATTTCTTGATTCATAACTTATCGATACACTGTTTCAAACTGTCTTCCCAATAGGGAATATCTATGTTGTATGTGGTTTTAATCTTTGTCTTGTCGAGCACGCTGTAGTGTGGACGTGGTGCAGCAGAAGGATATTCTGCTGTGTGGAGCGGTCTTACCCGGCAGGTATTGATGCCAGCCAACCGATGGATAGCCTTGGTGAAATCATACCATGAGATGACTCCTTCATTGGAGAAATGGTAGATGCCAGGCTTGATGCCCTGTCCTATAGCAGTCATAATGGCGTTAGCCAAATCGTGTGCATAGGTGGGTGTGCCTATTTGGTCGAACACCACCCCAATGCTGTCTCGCTCCTTTCCCAATCTGATCATCGTCTTGACGAAATTGTTTCCAAAGATGGAATAGAGCCATGCTGTGCGCACTATCATGGTGCGCTTGCAGTATTTCTGCACGTTGATTTCTCCTTCCAGTTTTGTTCTGCCATAGACACTGTTGGGCTTGGTTGTGTCGGTTTCAACGTATGGTGTATGGTTTGTGCCGTCAAACACGTAGTCTGTGGATATCTGAACCATCCATCCGTTGCGTTTCTCTATAGCCTGTGCCAGATATGCAGGAGCAGTGGCATTGAGTGTTGTGCAGAGTTGTTCATCCGTTTCTGCCTTGTCAACGGCAGTATATGCCGCGCAGTTGATGATGCCGTCTATGTGGTGTTCATCCACAAAGTGAGCAATGGCATCGCTATCGGTGATGTCGAGTTCGTCGCGGTCTGTATTATAATAGGTGTGCTGTGGATAGTTATTCTCCAGCAGTTGTATCTCGTTGCCCAACTGTCCGTGGCAACCTGTTACAAGGATGTTCATCTTCCTATTCAAATTGCAGTGGTTCTTCTTTGTCTTTGAGATAATAGTCGTTGAGCATACCGATAAGTGTGCTAATCTCTTGTATGGCATGCTGTGTGTTGGGTGTTATCTCTTTTTTCTGCAACCGCAACATCATCACGCCATATAGCGAGTTGAAGCAAGTCTCTATCTCGTTTTCGTCTTTGCTTGCGCCATGGTTGCGCAACTCTACGATATAGGGTAGCACTTTGTAATATTCGGCGCTGTAGAACGGAAACTTTGTACTACCCAATAGTTGGGTATGTAGCTCCTGCAACATCTGCAGTGTCACCTTGTTGATTTGCAAGTGTCCTTTCTCCCGACAACCTTCCGAGTTCATCATTCTGATGAGGTTTCCAAACCAGTCAGCCTCATCTTCTTTCTGTTCGTCGGTATAGTCGAAGCGCTCGATGTATTCGCGTCGTATGCGGCTCAGCGAGCAGTCGAATGCTCTGATAATGTCTTCCACCTGCCACATATATAGCAGATACTCTGCTATGTTAGTCTTTCTGAGTTGTTGTGCTATTTGCATAATCTGTCTTATGTGCTAAAAGCGGTAAAGGTTGGTACATGTTCCGAAGAGGAATATGACGGAGAAGATGATGACAATGGCACCGATGATCTGATTAATGATGCGTATGCCACTGGAGTCGAAGATGCCTCGCACCTTGTCTATCAGCCATGTCAGTCCATACCACCAGACGAGTGCCCCACCCACAATGCTTGCAAATCCGACAATCATCTCAAATGGTCTGTTTGGAATGACAAATGCAAATTGTGCGAAGAGACCCATGAATAGAAATATAATCAACGGATTGGAGAAAGTGACGAGAAATGCCGTGATGGCATTGTGTGTCATCGATCCGCGTTGTTTACCTGATTGATGGATATTTTTGGTAGGGTCTGATCTCCATGTGTAGATACCAAACGACAGTAGAATGATGCTGCCAATGATCTGCAGATAGAATTTATTCGTGTCGTTATTGATGATGTCCATGACAAAAGCCATACCAAAGCCAGTGATGGCAGCATAGATGATGTCGCTCACTGCGGCACCCACTCCTGTGATGAATCCATACCATCGGCCTTTGTTCAGTGTGCGTTGCACACAGAGTACGCCTACAGGTCCCATAGGAGCTGAGGCAATCATGCCGATTAGCATTCCCTTGAATACCAAATCGACTATATTTATATGTATTGGAAACGGCATATCAAGTGCAAAGATACAAAGAATGTGTGTATCTCGTACATTTCTTTGGAAAAAACTTTGTTTATTCGATGTTTTTTTCATAACTTTGCCACTTGAAATTCGAAAATCAATAACTTAAAATACAATTTATAAACTTATGAGTGAACAGCAAGGCATCAAACCATATGTCATAGGACTCGATCTCGGAGGCACCAATTCTGTCTTTGGAATCGTAGATTCACGTGGTGACATTAAAACTCAAACAGCCATTAAGACTGGCGGATATACTTGTGCAGAAGATTTTGTTAAGGCTTCTGTCGAAGCACTTCTCCCTATCATTGACCAAGTAGGAGGTATTGAGAAAATAAAAGCCATGGGTATTGGTGCACCTAACGGCAATTTCTATAGAGGAACCATAGAGTTTGCTCCCAATCTGCCATGGGCACACGATGGCATTGTGCCATTGGCACAGATGTTCAGCGATGCACTCGGCATTCCTGTTGGCTTGACCAACGATGCCAATGCTGCTGCATTGGGTGAAATGGTATATGGTGTGGCACGCGGCATGAAGAATTTTATCGTCATCACCCTTGGTACCGGAGTTGGTTCGGGTGTGGTTGTCAATGGACAGCTGCTCTACGGTCACGATGGATTTGCCGGTGAGTTAGGTCACGTCACTATGGTTCGTGGTGCTCAAGGTCGCATTTGCGGTTGCGGTCGCACTGGATGTTTGGAGGCTTATTGCTCTGCCACAGGTGTGGCACGCACTGCCCGCGAGATGCTTGAGAAGACCGAGCGTCCCTCATTGCTCCGCGAGCTGGATGCCGAAAAGATTACTTCGCTCGACGTAAGCATTGCCGCAGGCAAGGGTGACGAACTGGCTAAAGAGATTTTCGACTTCACTGGTACGATGCTTGGTGAAGCCTGTGCCGACTTCGCAGCATTCTCTTCTCCTGAGGCATTCATCTTCTTTGGTGGCCTGGTGAAAGCCGGTAAGCTCATCATGGATCCTATCAAAGTAGCATATGACAACCACGTGATGAACATTTTCAAGGGTAAGGCCCAGTTCTTGGTGAGCGGACTCGATGGCGCTTCGGCTGCTGTTCTTGGTGCGTCAGCCATCGGTTGGGAAATCTAATCCCTCATCCATCAGATAGTAACGCAAACTATTATCATAATTGCCACAGTTGCCAGCATTGTGCAACTGTGGTATTTTTTTGCTGTTTTGTTTGGTGGTTCCGTGGAATTATACTATCTTTGCAACGTCAAGGTACGCATAACAGCGTTTAAAAGGGAATGTGAGTGAGAATCT
The DNA here is from genome assembly GCF_002251185.1 of Prevotella sp. P5-126. NCBI lineage: Bacteria > Pseudomonadati > Bacteroidota > Bacteroidia > Bacteroidales > Prevotellaceae > Prevotella > Prevotella sp. P5-126. Next base: position 39,619 of record NZ_NPIZ01000118.1, on the reverse strand, counting down.
CCTACTGTCCCGCAGCTGTGAGTTCCCTTAGCACATTCCAAGCAAAACAATCCACTGCCCTTTATGGCGGGAAGGAGTTTGGAGTGGGAACAAAGTCAGAAGACCTGCCTCGATGTTAATATGCGCATCGCTCTCGATGTAAGGGCGACCGTGCGACAATACTGATTAAGACCAAAAAGCACAAGAGGGCCACCATGTGGTTGCTCTTAGTCATAGTTATACATGTATAAGTATTTTGATGTAAGTTTATTTCGTTTGTTGAAAGTCCAGCCGTGATGGCTGGGCTTTTCTGATTTCTTGCGACCGCCACAGCCCATGTTTTGATGATTTATCTAACGTAGTTTTGTTGTCCGTGTAACATATTGATGTTCAAAAGGTAATATCCATAGCTTGGCAAATCAAATTGTTTTCCTCGGCAAATCAAATTGTTTTCCTCGGCAAATCAAATTGTTTTCCTCACCAAATCAAATTGTTTTCCTCACCAAATTCATTGAAATTGCTGACCAAATTCATTGAGATTGCTGAGCAAATTCATTGAATTTACTGATCCATGTACCTTGTGAACGGATGCAATGTAATGATAAATTGTGTGTATGCGGCTTTGTGAAAGGATGTGGAAAATAGAATTTTGATGGCGTGAGAAACCAAGTGGCGGCTTTCTGCAGATAGATACTCTGCGAAAGCATAGGGAGAGTGATGGGGCAGAAAGCTGTTTGTAGGCTGTGCGTGCGTCATGCATAGCTGTGCATGCCACCAAGGAAATAGTTGACACCGAAGTAGGTCATCAACACCGAGAAGAATGCGATGAGCATATAAAGATGGTATGCCACAGGTCGATGGGGCGCAAAGAAAGTGGTGCGGTGTAGTGGAACGGCATAAACGAGCAGGGTGATGAGTGCCCAAACCTCTTTCGGATCCCAGCTCCAATACTTTCCCCACGACACGTTAGCCCATACCGCACCGAGGAATATGCCGCCTGCCAACAGGAAAACGGCTGGATATAGCATCAGTTGAGACAGTACGGTGAGCAATTCCTCGTGGCCGGTATGGCCACGATGATGGGCTATCAGAGCCACTATGCCACTCATCATGGTGAAAGCCAAGAGTGCATAAGCCATCATGACGAGGCTGACGTGGATGGTGAGCAATGGCGACTGGAGTACGGGCATGAGTGATGTAATCTGCGGATTCATCTCGCTCAGATGGGCTATCAGTAGGGTGAACCCCGACAGCAGCAGGGCAAACGGAACGATAATAGATAGGCGGCGATGGAACATCACACCGACGGTTTGCAGCGCAAGAGCGAGAAAAAGCATGGTTTCAAAGCCGTTGCCCAAGGGGATGCGACCGCTGATGTACCAGCGCAAAGCATAGCCTGCCACCAATACCAACCACGATAGTCCTCCCAAGAGGCAGACCGTTTGCCATAAGCAATGGCGGAAACGAAACGCAGGGATGAGCAACAGGCAGAATGCCAATATGCCCAAGGTGAGATTGGTTATAAACAGCAGACTGACAAAGGGTATGCGGTTGTAACATATCTCTGCCACGAGGCGGTGCTGATTGATAGCCACACCACTTGCCGGGCGCAACAGTTCACCTTCGGTGAGCATCAGTATGATGCCCACTTTCTCGTCGAGATCTCTGACAGCCTTAGTTTCCCCACCGCAGGCAATGAGTTGTTGCAGTCGATACTGACCTGTATTGTCGAAGAGATCGGCAAGGCGGGCATATTTACCGTCGATGCCCAACTGTTGGCGCAACTTGCTGTCTTTCACCAAGAGCATTGGTTCGTCAGACCAAGTCTCAGGACGCTGCATCCAACCATATAACACTTGTTCGGCAGTAAGTCCTTTATAGGAGGTGCGCCCATAGAGTTTAAGTAGGAAATCGCGTGCCAGCGTGTTGAGTGGTGCTATTCGGTCGTTATAGACCACCGGCATTTCAGCCAACCGATTGGCTCGTTCTGCCGTGATAGTAGGCACACTTCGGGCATGTACAGACATGGAGCAAACTATCAGCAGCATGAGTGTAGCACCATGGCGCAACAGGGGTGACCGCAGTAAGCGACCGAATGTTTCGCGCCGGTCGATGAGCAACCAGACCATCGATAATGCCAGTAATACATAGCCGCCATAGCTGATGGGAGTGCCCCATGGGTCGTAGTTGACTGTAAGTACCGAACCTTGACGGTCAGGGTCAAACGATGTTTGGTAGAAACGATAGCCCTCCACCTCAAGAATATGGTTCATCGAGATGGTGGCTTCATGGTGTTGACGGTCTGCCGTAATGTAGGTTACCTGGCTCTGAAAGTCTTGTGGCGCCTCTGTACCAGGATAGCAAACTACGGAGAAACCTTGTAGGGTCATCTGCTGAAAAGGCAATGGTGCCGACAGCTGTGAGTCTTTGATGGTGTAGCAATCTGCCGGTTGGCCTTTGCGCAAATGGAGTGTGCCCTCGCTACTGGTCAGCCATGAGGCGGCAGCCCCTGCCAGTATCAGCAACAGTGCAGCATGAAGCAACATCACACCCAGTCGCCGCCAGAGGCGCATGCGCCATATAGCCGCCATGCCCCCCAAGGCCATCAATGCCCAAAGCGCAAAGAACCATGAGGTGTGATAGACATGTGTGGCAGCATACGAAGCCCCATGGCGTTGCTCCACGAAGGTGGCAACAGCCATGGTGGCTATGAGTATGGTCATAAGCAGCGTGAGAACGATGCGGAGATGCTTCATCTTTGGATGTTGTAACGTAAACTTTACAATGTTATCAGAATGGGTTGAACTGCGGGTGGTGGGTCTTGCGCACTGCCATGCACTCCATTTCAATCAGCCAACCCGGTCGGCATACTGGTGCGTGGACTATCACGTAGGGATGTCCAGGGAAGCGTTCGGCAAACAACTGACTGACTACAGCATAGTCGGCAGTGTCGCGCAGATAGACCACCATCATGCCTACGTCCTCCATGGTGCAGTCGGCTTCAGCCAACAGCGCTTCTACATTCTCCCACATGCGGTGGGTCTGACGGCGAATGTCCTTGGGATAGACAATCTGCCCCTTGTTGTCGATACTGGCAGTGCCCGATATAAACACTTGTCGGCGGTCGCCATAATCGACCATGGTGCCTCGCTCAAAGCTCACACCATACTCGCTGGTGCGGTTCAGGTGGGTAGGAGCATAGAGATATGCCACTTGCTCTTTCTCAATACCAGCCACGGCATAGGTGTCCAACTGTGTCAGCACGTTAGGGTCTGCCTGTCTGCCACCAATGCCGGTAGAGGCTATGAAGTGGGTCTTGGCAGTAAGTCCTTGGGTGAAGAAGAACTGGTTTCTCGCACGCACCACACCGCCATAGTTCAAATCCACATCGTTGACAAAAAACCAAGTGCGTATGCAGTTGTCCTTCAGCGTGCATCCCTCCTCAATGAGCTGCAGGTTGTATTCGTTGAAAAGCAGGCGAGTCTGATATTCAGAGTTGGTTGCCATGTTGTGGGCACTGCCGCTCCAAAGGTGACGGTAAGCACCGTGGCGCACCTCATAAAGGCCACTTTGACCTATTCCGGTCTGTACGTCGGTCATCAGATAAACCCACAGTGCCACCTTGGTGCCGTCGAGCGGAGCCTGCTGGATGATACTTTTGGCACAATCGGTCATATCGGCGGCAGCCACTTCATCTTCCTGATTGGCAGAGTCGCTTAGGAAATAGCGCTTGAAGATGCAGCGTGCACCATGCAAAGTGTTTTCTACCAGTGTGGAATAGGCATCCATGATGGCTTGCAACTGCTGTGGAAAATCCATAGTGGCATCATCGACATGGATTATGGCATGGTATTCTTTCACTGCCGTGTCATTGTCGAAACAGAAGATGTCGGCATGTGCCTTTTCGTATTGTATCGTGTTCAGTCTATTCATATCTTTCTTTGATGTTATTGCTCTGCACCTCCGTCAATCCAACTGTCGATAAGGGGCAGGATAAGTTCTGCGTTCTTTTCCGACACAAGGTCGAAGTGGTTCATAGAGATACCCTCTACATGTTCGTTGTGTAGCACCATGTGTAGCACACTCTCTGCGGCATTGCCAGGCGCTACGAGTTGGTGACCTTCCACTTTTCTGGATGCCACACCTACCAGTGCTGCATACGATTTGCCTGCCGTAAGGTTGAGGCCTGCTGCGGCATGATTGCTTGCGCCGTGGCAGTTGGCACAGGTTGTGTTGAGGTATCCCTGCTGTATAGCATTGAGCATACTGGCATCTACGGTGCCCAACTCCAGTCGGATGGTGTCGCGCACACCTTCGGTTGCCACTTCGCTAAACGTCACTACGTTTCTGCGCAGACGGTCGAGCACACAGAGGCGAACACTCGTCACCTGGTCGGGAATATTGTTCAGCGTCATGCTCACCTGTCCGTCGGCATTGGCCCGAACGGCTTTAGAGATGCTGGCATAGTCATCGCCTTCGGCAAAGCCTGCCAGTGACACGGTGTAATTATCGGTCCAATGGTCCAAACCAGTAATGGTTGCCGTGAGTCGGGCTGATCGTCCGGTGGTGTCAACAGCCACCTCATTATAGATGCGTCCGTCGTCGCAGGCTGCCAACAGCAGTACAGCGATGGCAGCAAATGCGAAGATACGGATTTTCATTGACTTATACAAATATTTCATCATTAAAAAGCAAATTGCATCATGATACATGCGGTATGGGTAGCAATGCCGAGGTCATCGAGGTCGCGGTCTAATTGTGTGGCATGTCCGGTACGACCGATATACTGATACATGGCAGACAGTTTCAGATTGGTGTTAGGTACAAAATAGTTGACCACGGCTGCCGGCATGTTGAGAAAACCGTCTTTTGAAGAACCATTGCGGTCCATGAAGTCGTAACGCACGCCCAATTGCCATTGTGGAGCTACGAAATAGCCTGCTTGTGCATATCCTCCCCAGAAGTCATAAGTCTTGTCTATCTTCTGACGGTCGGTGAATCCAACATGCATGTAGTAGGCTTCGGCAGCAAAATACCATTTGTTTTTCAGCCAGGCAAACTCCAAACCGGCGCGGAAGTCGTTGGTACTCTCGTTTTCTGCCTCGTTGTTGTAGTTGGCGCTGATGCCGATAAGCATCTTGTCGAGATGTTGCATCTTGGCATTACCCTGTGTCATGGGCATCGGACCATTAGGCATATAGGTCAAACGACCAGCGTAGAGCAGTGAAGGCAAATGGTTGTCGTCGCTGAAACCTTTGGTGGCACTGTTGACAGATGGCCCTGTTCCGTTGAAAAGTCCTGCTTCATAGCCAAACTTATTGTTGATGACGCCATGCACCTCAAAGCCCAAGTCGAATCCGGTACCTATGCTTGGGGTGACGGCATTGAGGGAGTAGGGTAGGATGCTGCTTGCAGTCAGCGAAGTGGGAACCTGTGGAAACAATGTCTCGCCAAGTGTGGTGAGGTAGGCATGTGTGAAGGGTGTCTTGAATTTACCAGCGCGGAAACGCAAGGCAGGACTAACGGCATAGTCAATCCATGCCTGTTGCAACACATTGCCACCCGATGCTGCGGCATTGATACTAATGTTGTAATCGATCTTACCGAATGCCTTACCGGTGAAACCGATGATGGCATAGGGAATGGCAAAGCCACTGTTGGCAATGTTATCTTGATTATAGGCTTTGTCAAGTCCCTCGTCGTCGTAGTATTTCATGTTGAGCGTACTCTGCACATACATATAGGGCTTGAACACGAAATTGCCATCCTTAGACTGAAGGGTGAAGCCACGGTCGTCGGCAATGGGCAGCACGCCGTTCTCCATATCCATTTTGCCAGTGGTGTTGTCGGCACTCTCGGTGTTGGCGTTGGCAGCAAATTCGCTGTTGTTTTCTATCTTTTCTGTCTCGGCAAAAGCACCTGCTGAGAGCAGAGAGGCCATAATGATGGCCATGATTCTGTTGTATTTCATTGGTTGTATTTGTTGGTTTTTACCTGATTGTTGTTGGATGATACGTCTGACAAGATGCTTGAATTAAAGTGACCAAAGGAATTGTATCAGCTGGTTGCGCTGTTGTTTGGTCATGTTCTTAAACTTGTTTTTGGAGGCTTCGCCCTCGCCGCCGTGCCACATAATGGCTTCGGTGAAGTTGCGAGCCCGGCCATCGTGCAGGAAATAGGTGTGTCCGTTTACCTTTTTCTGCAGACCGATACCCCACAGCGGGGTGGTGCGCCATTCGTTTCCACGAGCCAGACCACTCACAAAATTATCGTTCAAACCCACGCCCATGATTTCTGAACCCATGTCGTGGAGTAGATAATCGGAGTAGGGGTGTATGGTTTGTCCTCCAAGCCAAGGCAATGTAGTGCCTGCCAGCAAGGTGGTGCCGCGCTTTTTGGTATGCAGCGTAGTGACGTGGCACAGGTGGCAGCCTGCCTGATAAAAGAGTTTCTGACCTTCAATGACGTCGGGATCGTTGACATTGCGACGGGCAGGAACAGCAAGTGACTGCATGTAAAGATCGACATCTTCCATCTGCTCTGTGGTGCAGTCCAGTTGTTGATAGGACAATCCCATCATCGAACCATCCTTCATCTGTGATTGTCCTTCACAGATCTCCTCTGGATAACGGCTGTTGGTGAGGCCCATATCGCTCGAAAAGCCCAGTTCGACGGTCAAATCGGCATGTTGCGCCTTGTTGCCGGAAAGTCCCAGTTGGCGCACACCACGCTCAGTGATGTAGTTGCAGCGACCGCTGATGCCCCATTCTGGATAGTTGCTCTTGCGTGCCAATGCCTCTATTTCGTTGGGGTCGAGCGCCATCATCTGCCCCATACCTACGTGGCGAAGCGGAACACGAACGGTGCAGAAGAGATCCTCAGGACGGATACTGTCGGCATACCATTCGGTGATATGCCATTTAGGGACGCAGAGCGTGTATTTTTCACCGTCTGGAAAGGAGTATGTCATCGAGTCAATAGTCACTTTTAGTTTGCCTTCAGGCTTCACACCATAGATGGCTTGGTCGTGAATGACGCGGCCATAGTTGGGAAAGAATGTTCCGTTGCGACGAGTGATGTAGATCAGCGAGGAGGTAAAACCGTACTGTCCGGATCCGTCATCGCTTCCGTTTTTGAAGTTTGTCCAATAGGTTGGTTCCGTGCGACCGGCATTACGGTGGCAACTGCCACAAGAGTAGCCTGCATAGACGGGGCCGAGGCCGCCGCCATAGCCATTCTCGTTGGCAGATTTGACATTGTCGTAGAGTTGGTCGCCAGAGCTGAACCGTGAACTATAAGCCCCTGATAGCCATCTTGCGCCTTGGTCGTAGGCCACCGATGAACTATAGAAACCGGTGGAAGTGCCTGCTGATAGTTCGTAGCCAGTGGGCACATCGATGTCGGTCACATCGAGTTTTTCATCGTCGGTGCAGCTACCAAGCATGGCCAGAGCGGTCAACAGCAAAGGGAAATGCAGCCATTTATTCATGTTTAGTATGTTTCTTTTTGTTTGCCACGATAGCGAAGGCGAGGAAATGGTGACTTTCCTGCCTTCGCCATGTGTGGATAATATGGTTCTTGTGTTCGCAATTTTATTTCACGGTGCGTGCTTTACCATCTTTGAAGATGAGGAATTCCAGTGTGTGGAAACCGCGGAGACTCTGTGCTGATTCTATCTTGTCGTCGCTCTCGCCTTCTTTCCAGTTGAGGTTAGAGAAGTCTTGCGACTTCAGAATCTGTACAATCTGTGACTGGTCGAGAGGCCAGCTGTCCATGTTGGGGTCAAGTCCAAGCTCATCAACAGGACCGAAGAGGAAGGCCTCACTCTGTTCCCAAGGAGCACGAGCATCGAGCCATGCCTGAGCGCAAGCAGAGAAATTTGCATTTGAAGGACTGGCCTTGAAAGCACGAACTGCGGTGTCGAGAGCTGCATTCTTTTCTGCCAATTCCTTGTAGGTAGGCAGTACTACTGCATCAACATACTGTTTGACGATGGGATCAAGAGTGGCATCGTCGTTGATGTTGGCATCGAAATAAGGTTTGAGTTCCTGTTCGATGAAGTTTACGAGGTCGGCACAGGCATTCATGGCAGCTACAGTTTCGGTGGTGTTGATATTGTTGCGGAATGGCTGTGTAATAGCATAGATGGCATCGGCTGCTGCGGCAATCTTCTCTTTGGCTTCGGTATCGAGTGTAGCATTCTTCTTGGCGAGTAGTGCTGACAAAGAATTGCTGTTGATGCTACCATCGCGTGAACCATAATAGGCATTGCGGATAGAGTAGATGTTGTTGCGATAGTCGTCGCGAGAATGCCAGCTGTACCATGATTCTACGGCATAGAGTGCTTCGGTTTTGTTGCCGGCAGTGTATTTGCTGTATGGGTCGCCAATCTTGGTGTCGCCAACCTCACCTGCAATGTCGATACATCCTTCGAAAATCTGATCCACACAGTCGATGGCTGACTTATATTCTGTGGTGTTATGGTTCTTGAAGGTGTTGGCATAGCCATTGTTCCATTGGTTGTAAAGGGTGTTGGCATCCTCTTTCAGCAGGTTGGATACAGTTACCATGTAGTTTGCCCATTGCTCGGCATAAGCAGAACTGTAGTCAAGATCTGATGCCTGACTGGGGTCGATGATTGGATTGTTGACGTCGTTTTTGTCATCGCCACAGCTGACAACAGTGGCGGAGAGTGTGCATACTGATACCATCAGCAGTGCGTACTTAAAAAACTTTTTCTTCATGAGTCTGTATTGTTTTGTTGCTTATAATTTGCTTATTGGTTATTTCTTAGCGAACCACAGCATGTATGCCACACCGATACGCAGTTCGTTTTCGCTATTGTATTGGCTCGTGCCAAACATCTTGGAGGTGCCTATCTGACGAGTGGTGTAGTCGGCTTTGACTACCAAGTTGGGTAATGGACGCCAGTTGGCACCGATACTCCATAAGCTGACTTGGCATCGCTTATCGGCAATCAAACCTGATTCACATTTCTCTTGTGGGTTATAATAGTTGTAGTGCACGAAAGGATAGATAACGGGGAAGTGGGATACACCGGGGAAAAACGATTTGAGGTTCACACCTACTTCGGCGCTCCAATCTACTGCGCGCTTGGCAACAGGTCCCATACGACTGTAAGGCGACTTGTTGGAGTAGTATTTGTTGGCGGCAGTGAGTCCTGTGGTCTCAGTGATATTGCCAGAAAGGTAGTTGGCACGTGCGGTTACATAACGGTTGCTGTACTGTGCATCAAAGGAGTAGAGCAGTACGTTGATGTCGCCCATGTTGGCATAGGTAATGAGTTTGTCGGCGTTTTTGCCTGCCTTGGGATTGTAGAACATAGATGCTCCGACTCGCAAACCGGCTATTCCGCGCCAATCCAGACGTAGCGTATAGGCAGGAGCAGTGAAATTGTCGGTTTCAAGAAATCCTTGTTTCCCTCCTTGTATCCAGTTGTATGAGTCGAAACCATTGGGGTTCAGACCTGCTGTTACCAGTGCTTGATAATCGAAAGTGGCAGCTCCTTTGCCTAATGTACCGAATAGTTCTACACCAGTCTCGTGCCAGGTAGAAGCCATAATCGTGGTCGCACCCTCTGGTCGTGCGGCTGTAAAGAAGTTCAAAGGTTCGTGATGGGCGTTGGTAAGTCCTACGGGAATGATGAGATGTCCTACGCGAACATTGAATTGTGGAGCGATGAGTCGGGTGATGTGGAATTGTTCGAGGGCAACTTCGCCACCTTTTTCCATTTCTGTTTCATATTCGCCATTCTCACTGCCTGACTGTGCTTCCATCTCTACGGCAGAACCTGTTCCACCTGCTTCGAATTCTATTTCGGCAGAAAGAATCCATTTGGGAGTAATCTTATATTCGCCTTGAAGGATGAAGCGAGGAATGGAAATCTCGTTGTGGTTGATCTTTGTATTGCCTACGCTATTGCCATAGAAGCGGTTCAATCCGTAATCTTTGAAGGTGGCAAGCATCTCACCGTAGCTTCCGATGCGCCATTTTTCATAGTCGTTGCTGTTACTCTTTTTGGGTTGAGCGGCTTTTGGCGCTGTCTCATTGCTTGTTGTTGCATCCTGAATTAGTGCATCGTTGTTGTCTTGTGAACCGATGGCCATTGCGGAAGTAGCGGTCAACAGGCCAGCTGCCATCATCAGAAATTGTCTCTTGTTCATGTCTTTGCGTCTTGTATCGTTTATTTTTCGGCTGCAAAGGTACGGTGCTTTGATGAGGCATGCAATACTCAAAAAATGTGAAATAGTGTAACGAAGGCTTTATCCGCGATACTTAATCGTGGTGATATAAAATAGTTTTTAAAGATTTTCTTTTTGCTCTATTTGTTTTGTATAATGCGCTCTTTTTGATAACTTTGCACGTTGAAATCAAACGTTACAATGGGAAGAAACAAATATTCGGCTGATGAAATCAAACAGATAGCCAAACTGCTTCGCCTGAAAAATGCAAGCAATAGAGCTGGACAGAAACAAGTGCGTCACGACTTGCGCACGCAGTTTGAATTTAATATCTCTGACTTTAATGAGCCTGGAAAGGCTTTCGGTGAGGAAGAACTCCATGAGGCAGTGCGTCGTGGCGCTATTCAGATACTTGATGATGCTACCATTGAGGCGATGAAAGCCAAACGGGCACGTGATAAAGCAAGCGATGAGGCGGCCCGCCAGCAAGAAGCACTTGACAAAGGAGAACAGACCGACTGGCAGGAGGCATTGCGCGAATGGAAAGAATGGGAGAATCAGAACGATACCCAAAAATAGGTATTGTGGTTGGAAAGTATTGTCGGTTTGTCTGAAAATGACTAATTTTGCAGCGTATTAATATATATAGGTAAGCAACAATGAAAACTCTGAAAATGTATGAAGCAAGCGATAAGATGGTGACGCTTATGCGCGATAACTATCATCTATTGCAGACCTTGGAGAGCTTTGGCATTCATCTCGGATTTGGAGATAAGACTGTAAAAGAGATGTGTGAGGAGAATAATGTGGATACTTATACCTTTCTCGCTGTGGTCAATTACACTATTAACGGACATACGGACTTCAATGACGATGCACAGCTCGATGTACGTACACTGTTGCATTATCTGGAAGCGAGTCATACTTATTTTCTTGACTACCAATTGCCAACCATACGCAAGAAACTGGGTGACTGTCTGGACAGCGATAATGCCCTCGGACAATTGATAATTAAGTTCTTTGATGACTATGCTAGAGAAATTCAACGTCATATGCGATATGAGGAACAAACTTTGTTCCCTTATGTGGAGGCATTGCTCAATGGTGAGGCAAAGAAAAACTATAATGTTGATACCTTCTCCAAACACCATGAATCGACAGACAGAGTGCTGATAGAACTTAAACTGATGGTGATTAAATATCTGCCTTCAGACGGCAAAACCAACAATAAACTCATGGCGGCGCTATACGACATCTATAACAATGAAGAGTGGTTGCGTAATCACGCTAACGTGGAAGACTACATTTTTACTCCTGCCATACGCAGATTGGAGAACCAACTGAAGCAAGATAAGGTGACGCAAAATATCTCTACGATGGTCAATAAAAGCGGCAATGATAATAATGACATGCTATCAGACCGTGAACGGGAAGTGATAGTTTCATTGGTTCAAGGCATGGCGAACAAGGAAATCGCCGATCATCTCTGTATCTCGGTCAATACGGTCATTACCCATCGAAGGAATATTGCTCGCAAACTGCAGATTCATTCGCCTGCAGGACTTACTGTTTATGCCATTGTCAATGGCTTGGTAGATATTTCAAGTGTAAAACTATAGCCGATCAGATACGGTTGATATCCACATAACCGTTCATCACAGCATAGATGGTGAGTGCGCTGACACTCTTGATATTGAGTTTCTCCATAATGTTACGGCGGTGGGTGATGACGGTAGAGAGACCTATATGTAGTTGGTCGGCAATCTCTTTGTTGATGTGACCTTCTACAATCAGTATCATCACCTCTATTTCACGATCACTCAATATTCGAGAATTTGATTCCCCCTGCATATTGGGTAAGTTGCGTCCGCCCTTGTGGGCATGTTGTTCCATCGCAAGCAATTGCTTGACAAGGTGATCTTCTGGTTGGTTAACACACAATGAATGAAAGCCTGATAAACCTGATGCTTCTTCGTTCTGCAGCGTCAGCACGATAGTTTTACGCTGGCGTTCCATGAAAAACGAACGATGGCGCAATACCACGCTGATATCTACAAAATAGTGGAAATAACTATCAGGACGATTGGCTTCCAGTTCTGTAAGTGTACCGTAGGTATCTACTTCCATGATAGGCATTACGTCTTGGAGAATATGGCGAAGCCCCAATGCTGCAAGTGCATTAGGATCGATGATGGCAATGCGTGGTTTGGGCATGACTGCCCCCTGTTGTGTATTGTGTCTGTCCATTGTGTTTTCGAAAACTTCCGCAAAGGTAAAATGAATAATTGGTTCTACCAAATTTTTTTATAACGAATCTGTTTGATGGATATACCATACAGGCTGTTAGTCTGCTGAGAATATAGCATCTACTTGCTTTAGTTGGGGTTCGGTCGATGTTCGACAAACGCTGAAATAAGCCATCGAACACCACCGGTAAGGCTATGTCATACAAAGTTTTAAACTCAAGTGGTGTTCGAGTGTCCGATAATAATTGAAAACTGAAATTTATATATGCTATCATACCCGCGTTTGGAGTATGATGAACCTTCCTGTTAAACCACTGATAGAGGCTGAAAGACACGCGGGAAAACAAAAGCAGGACTTCCCAAAAGAGAAATCCTGCTGATGATATCATGTCTTTGCTTATCTACGAAAGGAAACCAAGCAGGGTACCGGCAGCAACAGCCGAACCGATTACACCGGCTACATTCGGACCCATGGCGTGCATGAGAAGGAAGTTGTGACGGTCGTATTCCAATCCGAGGTTGTTGGAAATACGTGCTGCCATAGGTACGGCACTTACACCAGCGTTTCCAATCAGTGGATTCAACTTCTTATCCTTTGGCAGGAAGAGGTTCATAATCTTCACGAAACATACACCGCTCATAGTGGCGATGATGAATGCACCAGCACCGATAGCGAAGATATAGATGGTGTTTATAGTCAGGAACTCTGATGCCTGAGTAGAACAACCTACGGTCAAACCAAGGAGCATTACCACGATGTCGTTCAGAGCAGCACCAGCTGTCTTTGCCAAACGAGTGGTCTTGCCCGATTCTTTCAGCAGATTACCGAAGAAGAGCATACCCAAAAGAGGAAGGCCTGAAGGCACGAGGAATGTGGTGAGAAGCAATCCAACGATTGGGAACAGAATACGCTCGGTCTGACTTACCTGACGCGCTGGCTTCATCTTGATGACGCGCTCCTTTTTGGTGGTAAGCAGACGCATCAATGGTGGCTGAATCAGTGGAACAAGAGCCATGTAGGAGTAAGCACAAACAGCAATGGCACCCATGAGGTTGGGAGACAATTTTGATGAAAGGAAAATGGCTGTAGGACCATCGGCGCCACCAATGATAGCAATACCAGCAGCCTGGTTTGGTTCGAAACCCAATAGCAAAGCGAACATATATGCACCGAAGATACCAAACTGTGCTGAGGCTCCAATGAGCATCAGTTTAGGATTGGCCAACAGGGCAGAGAAGTCTGTCATGGCACCAATGCCAAGGAAGATAAGTGGCGGGTACCATCCCTGGCGGACACCTTGATAGAAGATGTTCAGCACAGAGTTGTCTTCATAAAGTCCAATCTCCAGTCCGGCATCAGCACGGAAGGGAATATTGCCCAGAATGATGCCTAATCCAATAGGAACAAGCAATAGGGGCTCGAAGTCCTTCTTGATGGCAAGCCAGATGAAAAGCGCTCCGACTGCTATCATGATGAGGTTTCCAGCCGTAGCATTGGCAAAACCAGTGTAGGTCAGAAACTCATTGAAGTTTTCTGCTATGAAATGTAAGAAATCCATAATCTTGCGTGTTTATCACATTTTTTATTTATCGATTAACCGATGGTCAGCAGTGCGCTGCCTTCCATTACGACATCACTTACATTGACATTGATAGCGGTTACGGTACCTGCGTATTCTGCCTCGATGTTGTTCTGCATCTTCATGGCTTCAAGCACGACAAGTGTATCGCCAATGGCTACGGTGTCACCGACCTTCACATTGATAGAAGTGATGGTGCCTGGCAGTGGAGCCTTTACTACATTGCCACTTCCTGCTGCGGCAGGAGCAGCAGCCTGAACCGGCTTTGCTGTTGGTGCAGCGGCTGCAGGAGCAACGGGAGCTGCAACCTTTGGCTTCACAATAGTAGGATGCTTAGCTGCATTGATAGGCTGCTGGAGCTCTACTTCAAACGGAATTCCGTTTACGTTTACTTTGGCGATGTTGCCTTCTACTTCCTCGATTTCTACATCGTAGTCAACACCTTGTACTTTATACTGATATTTCTTCATTGTTATAATGCGTTATTAGTGGTTGTGGGAATTTGGGGAGCTGCATGGTCGGAGGGAACGACGGGATCGTGGAAATGTGTCATTTGTGAATATTCGTCGTCCCAACGGGTTGGTTTCGGCTGGATGGTAATCACACCGCTTTCTACGTCGTGAACATCATCCTCATATTGACTGAGGGCCATACCGATGACCGCCATATATATTTCACGGTCGATACCTTTTGTTTTCAGACCATCTTGCAATACGTTACCAGTGATGCGGCTAACCTCCATTGCTGTCTCAACAGTTTTGGTGATTGGTTTGAGTGGTTGTTTGTTTGCCACCTTCTTCGCTGTTTCAAGATGCTTCATAAGCAGACCGAACAAGGAGAATACAATCCAAAGCAGGGCTAAGCAAATGAATACAATACCCATTGCCATGATGGTAATGGCAAATCCATGGGGGTCTTCGCGTTTAAACTTGTCAACCTTTGATTCGCTAACAGTAGTGATGTTGGATATACCTGGAGTAACACGGTCGGCTGATTTTACTTCCCAGTCGGCGGCTGTGCCGTTGTTGGCTATACGAGCATACGATTGATCGGCTTTCAGTACCGGTACGGTGACTGAGTCAATCAATTGTGTGGCATTACCGTTGTAGAGTGCAATCCACAATGACTTTGTAGAGTCAACAGGTGTTGTCAGATGCAGTGAACCCAAATGGGGCTGACTGTTGAGAAAGAGTACAAGGTGCTGACGACCACTCAAGTTTGTGCGCAATTCTCCGTTGGGGATGATGCTCATGCGCTTGATGCGTTCGGGCACGCTCATAGAACGCTGGAGAACGGAGCGGTCAGTGGTAATATACATACCACGGATATTATAGGTTGAGTGAGAGATGTTCTCTATCTCAACCCATGCTTCACGCTGTCCGTATTCGTCCTGCAGGCTGGCGCGGTTGTTGGTCATCACTTCGTTCAGCTTGATGCTTGCATCCATTTGGGCATGCATGGCGGAAGTGCCTGCCAGCAACATAGCGCTTAACAGAAATCCGAATTTTGTCATGTTAGTAATGTAATGTATAATTATGTAAGTTTTTCGTATTATATGTATTATCGGCTGTTATCCGCAGAAGAACAGCACGATGATTTGGGCCGTGAAGATGCGAAGGAACATCGACAGCGGATAAACTGTTGAGTAACCTACAGCAGGGGCTTCGCGAGTACAGATTGAATTGGCGTATGCCAATGCGGGTGGGTCGGTATATGTACCGGCAATCATTCCTGCGATGGTGAAATAGTTGAATTTGAAATAAAGACGAGCTATAGGACCTACGATGAGGATTGGAATGATGGTTATGAGGAAACCGGTCATTACATAGAGCAGACCGTCACCTTCTACAACAGTCTCAAAGAAGTTGGCTCCTGCCTTGATACCCACACTTGCTAAGAAGAGTACCAGACCGATTTCGCGCAACATCATATTGGCCGATGTCGTTGTATAGGTTACCAATTTTACTTTATAACCATAACGTCCGATAAGAATTGCGATAATCAGCGGACCACCTGCAATACCGAGCTTCATTGGAACAGGCATTCCTGGGAATGCTACGGGCAGTGAACCGAAGATAATACCGATGATGATGCCCACGAATATCGTTGCAATATTTGGGGCATCAAGGCGACGGATAGAGTTACCCATCTCGTTGGCTACACGGTCAACAGCGTCTTCAGGACCTACTACCATAATGCGGTCACCCACTTGAAGAGGCAGACTGCTGGAGGCAAAGATATCCATGCCCTGACGGGTGATACGGGTTACATTGACACCATGTACACTTGAGAAATGCAACGATGCCAGCGATTTTCCGTTCATCTTGGGGTTGGTTACCAAGACACGCTTTGATACGAAAGGTTGGTCCTGTTGTTCCCAGTTGACCTGTATCACTGGACCGATAAAGGCGATGATAGCCTCGGCATCAGCTTCTGTACATACAATATAGAGTTGGTCACCTTTGTGGAATACGGTGTTGCGGTTTGGAATGCTCACGTGACCTTCGTGCAGAATACGTGAACATACAAAGTCGCGGTTCAAAAAGTCGTGAACCTGTAACATCGTTTTTCCTTCAAGGTAAGTGTTGGTCACTTCAAGGTGCATCTTGTGAGGCTTCTGATTGGCTTTCACACCTTCATGCTCGTTGAGTTCGTCTTCTTCTTTCTCCAAGCGAACCTTGCATATATACCTTATTAATATAGTGGCACCAATAATACCCAATACACCGAGTGGATAAGCACAAGCGTAAGCCGATGCTATCTGTGGTGCATTGTCGGTAAATACCGAACCCAATGCTTCGTTGGCAGCACCAAGTCCTGGTGTGTTGGTCACAGCACCATAGAGCGTACCGACCATCATTGGTAGGTTGCAGACGTTGGATGTGTCGAAGAAGATGAAGTAGCAGGCAAACATCACAAGAATGTTGAGTAGGATAGTCGTTATGGCCAATCCGTTCAGCTTGATGCCTGTAGTACCAAAACTCTCAAAGAAACCAGGTCCAACCTGTAGTCCTATCATGAAGACAAACAGTATAAGACCGAAGTCTTGAATAAATGTCAAGATGGGAAGTGGGGCAGTAAATCCAATGTGGCCAGCCACAATGCCAGCAAACAACACAAAGGTGACACCCAGCGAGATGCCTCCAATCTTGATTTTTCCCAAATATACACCAGCGGCAATCACCACGGCATACAGTAGCGCAATATGCGCCACAGAATCAGTTGTGGTAAATAAATCTTTTAACCATTGAAATGCTTCCATAACATGCTTTTTCTTACAGCATGCAAAGGTAGCCAAAAATTGCGCAATAGCATAATTTTTGTGCATCTTTTTTTTATAAATATCAAAATATTATTAAATCTTTCGGCGGTTCAAAAATTATTTGTAACTTTGTAGGCCGCAATACATGTGTGCATAACCGAATTTGACTACAACGAAACAACTTACATAATCATTCAAACTATGGCTAACAAAGAAAAACTCTTCACCGAGTTTCAGGCGCCAACCACACAAGAGTGGCTGGACAAGATTGAAGTCGATCTGAAAGGTGCTGACTTCCAGAAACGACTCGTGTGGAGAACCAATGAGGGTTTCAACGTACAACCCTTCTACCGCCGTGAAGATCTGGCAAACTTGAAAACTCCAGATGCACTTCCCGGTGAGTTCCCATTCGTTCGTGGAAATAAAAAAGACTCTAACGAGTGGTATGTTCGACAGAACATCGTCGTTACCGATCCTGTAGAGGCCAACAAAAAGGCACTCGACATTCTGATGAAGGGTGTAAACTCTATCGGATTCCGTTTTGACGGTGATCTCGTTAGTGCCGATTTTATCGACAAGTTACTGAAAGATATCCGTTTGGATATTGTAGAGGTCAGCTATCGTACATGCCCATGTCATGTTCTTGAACTGGCAGAAATTCTGAAAGCTTACTTCGAGAAGGAAGGCTATGATAAGGAAAAAATCGTGGGTGGTGTAGGTTTCGATCCCATAGACAAGATGATCCAAAAGGGTAAGGATACCAGCAAGGTACTTGCCAAACTCCCTCAGGTGGTTGAGGCTTTCAAGGAATATCCCAATCTGCGCTGCGTTATGGTACACACCGACACGCTGAACAATGCCGGTGCATATATCGTACAGGAACTCGGCTATGCCCTTGCTTGGGGTAATGAGTATCTTCAGCAGTTGGTGGATGCCGGCGTAGATGTAGATCTTGCAGCCAAGAGCATCAAGTTCTATATGGGCGTTTCTGAAAACTATTTCATGGAAATTGCCAAGTTCCGCGCAGCTCGTCTGTTGTGGGCCCAGATTGTAAAACAGTACGAGCCTAAGTGCGACTGCTCTTGCAAGATGGTAATCAACGCTTCTACTTCTACTTACAACCAAACTGTGTTTGACAGCTATGTTAACCTGCTCCGCTCACAGACAGAGGCAATGAGTGCTGCCCTTGGCGGTGTTCATTCACTCGTCGTAACTCCGTTTGACGTAGTATATGAGAAGCCAACCGATTTCTCAGAGCGCATTGCTCGCAACCAGCAGTTGCTCATCAAGGAAGAGAGCCATTTCGATCGTATCGTCGATCCTTCTGCCGGTTCTTACTATATCGAACACCTCACTGATGCGTTGGCTCAGGAGGCTTGGAAGATTTTCCTCAAAGTGGAAGAAGAAGGCGGATTCCTCGCTGCTGTTAAGAATGGCACCGTACAGGATGATATCAATGCTACCAATGTGAAGCGTCACGGCGATGCTGCTAAACGCAAAGAGTTCCTTCTCGGAACAAACCAGTTCCCCAACTTCACAGAGAAGAGCGAAGGCAAACGCGCCCTCGGACCTTGTGCATGTGGTTGTGGAAAGGCAGAAGAAACTCCTTTCAAGAAGCTCGAAACCACTCGTTTGGCTGCCGACTTCGAGAATCTCCGCATCCATACTGAAGAGGCCAAGACACCTACTGCGTTTATGTTGACCATTGGTAATTTGGCTATGCGTCAGGCTCGTGCACAGTTCTCTTGCAACTTCTTGGCTTGTGCCGGTTATAAAGTTATCGACAATCTCGGCTTCAAGACCGTAGAGGAAGGCGTTGATGCTGCACTTAAGGCTGGTGCAGATATCGTAGTACTCTGTTCGTCAGACGATGAATATGCAGAGTATGCCATCCCAGCATTCAAGTATTTGGACGGACGTGCCATGTTTGTAGTGGCAGGAGCTCCTGCATGCATGGACGACCTGAAGGCCGCTGGTATTGAGAACTTCGTACACGTTCGTTGCAACGTGCTTGAGACTTTGAAAGAGTACAATCAAAAGTTAGGCATCTAAAGTTATGAGAAAAGATTTCAAGAATATTGATATTTATGCCGGCATCCACGCCACCGATGGCGCAGCCTGGCTGAAAGAGAACCACATCGTGCCTAACTGGAAGACACCAGAGCACATTGAGGTTCGTCCCGTATATACCAAAGAAGACCTTGAAGGCATGGAGCACCTCGACTTCACAGCAGGTATCCCTCCATATCTCCGCGGTCCGTATAGTATGATGTATCCATTCCGCCCATGGACTATCCGTCAGTATGCCGGATTCTCTACTGCAGAGGAGTCGAATGCATTCTACCGTCGTAACCTCGCCAGTGGTCAGAAAGGTCTGTCTGTAGCCTTCGACTTGCCCACCCACCGTGGTTATGACCCCGACAACGCTCGCGTAGTTGGCGACGTTGGTAAAGCAGGTGTATCTATCTGTAATGAAGAGAACATGAAGGTGCTCTTCTCAGGTATTCCCTTGAACAAGATGTCTGTCTCGATGACCATGAACGGAGCTGTGCTTCCTATTTTGGCTTTCTATATCGTAGCAGGTCTGGAGCAGGGTGCTAAGCTGGAAGAGATGGCAGGAACTATTCAGAACGATATTCTGAAAGAGTTCATGGTGCGTAATACCTATATTTATCCACCTGCATTCTCAATGAAGATTATTGCCGACATCTTCGAGTTTACCTCACAGAAGATGCCTAAGTTCAACAGTATCTCTATCTCAGGTTACCATATGCAGGAAGCTGGTGCTACTGCCGACATCGAATTGGCATATACACTTGCCGACGGTATCGACTATCTGCGTACTGGTGTTAATGCAGGTATTGATGTGGATGCTTTCGCACCCCGTCTGTCGTTCTTCTGGGCTATCGGTATGAATCACTTCATGGAGATTGCCAAGATGCGTGCAGGTCGTCTGTTGTGGGCTAAGATTGTGAAGAGCTTCGGTGCTAAGAATCCAAAGTCACTCGCTCTGCGTACCCACTCTCAGACTTCTGGTTGGTCGCTGACCGAGCAGGATCCTTTCAACAATGTAGGCCGTACCTGTATTGAGGCTATGGCAGCTGTATTGGGTCATACTCAGTCGCTCCACACCAATGCTCTTGACGAGGCTATTGCCCTGCCTACTGACTTCTCAGCTCGTATTGCTCGTAATACCCAGATCTATATTCAGAACGAGACTAAAGTCTGCAAGCAGATTGACCCATGGGCAGGTTCATACTATGTAGAGACCCTGACCAACGAGCTCGTTCATAAGGCTTGGGAGCATATTCAGGAAATCGAGAAACTTGGTGGTATGGCAAAGGCTATTGAAACTGGTCTGCCTAAGATGCGTATTGAAGAGGCAGCTGCCCGCACTCAGGCACGTATCGACTCTGGTGTACAGACCATTGTTGGTACCAACAAGTATCGTCTCGACCATGAAGATCCTATCGATATCCTCGAGGTTGATAATACAGCAGTACGCAAACAGCAGGAAGAGTGCTTGGCAGAGGTACGCGCTTCACGTGATGAAGCCGCTTGTCAGGCAGCCCTCAAGGCAATTACCGAGTGCGTTCGCGATTTCAAGGAAGGCCGCAAGAGCGAGAACAACTTACTCGATTTGGCAGTGAAAGCAGCTCAGTTGCGTTGTACTCTTGGTGAGATCAGTGATGCCTGCGAAGAAATCGTAGGTCGTTATAAAGCAGTAATCAGAACCATTTCAGGCGTGTATAGTTCAGAAAGCAAGAACGACTCCGACTTTGAGAAAGCCTGCGAGTTGACCGAGAAGTTTGCGAAGAAGGAAGGTCGCCGTCCCCGTATCTTCGTTGCGAAGATGGGTCAAGACGGTCACGACCGTGGTGCAAAGGTAGTAGCCACCGGTTATGCCGACTGTGGTTTCGACGTGGATATGGGACCATTGTTCCAAACACCTGCCGAGGCTGCACGTGAGGCAGTTGAGAACGACGTACATATTGTTGGTGCATCGTCACTCGCCGCAGGTCACAAGACCTTGATACCTCAGCTGATTGAGGAATTGAAGAAACTTGGACGTGAAGACATCATGGTTATTGCCGGTGGTGTGATTCCCGCACAGGACTACGACTTCCTCTATAAAGCCGGTGTTGCCGCCATCTTCGGTCCTGGTACATCTGTTGCCAAGGCTGCCTGTGAGATGATGAAGATTCTTCTCGACGAGGAATAAATCGTACGCAGTAATCGTACATCGTACGAATATCCGATATCAAGAGCGTGTCATGACGTTGTGTCATGGCGCGCTTTTTATATTGTTATCTTTGTAAAGCAGTTCAAATCGATATCAATATGATGTTGTGTCGCGGTGGGTATTTTATATGTTGTCTATATGAGTATTACAAAAATTTACGTTAAACATCTGCCGATGTGTAAGTGAATTCATTTTTTCTTTGTACCTTTGCAGCCGTGAGAAAAAATATGCTCATCATATTGCTCTTTTTCGTCATTACATTTGTAATGGCGGAAATGCCTCGTTTGACCTTTCCTATACTTGGAGCGGCCAATACTGATGTGTCTGATTCTGTGGGTAAAGGGCAGACGGTCAATACGCAGTTGTTGCCCCATAGTGCCAAGTCCGACAGTACTGTAATTGATACCACAACACAGGTTCTTGCTGATACCGCAAAGATGGATTCATTGCAAAAAGCCATCTGGATGCACAACAAAGCTATTGACGACTCTTTGCGTGCCGACTCTATCAATCGTCAGCGTAAGAATGGTATTGATGCTCCAGTGGAATATACTGCTGAAGACTCTATGACCTATGAAGGTGCTTCAGGTTTAGCCCATCTGTATGGCCAGTCCCATGTGAAATATCAGGATATGGATTTGCAGAGTGATCAAATCTTCATGCAACTCGATTCCAGTTTGGTACATGCTACAGGTTCGCTCGACTCTCTCGGTAAGAAATTCGGTACACCAATATTCAAGATGGGTAGTGACACTTATGAGAACGACACTATAGCTTTTAATTTCAAGACCAAAAAGGGACTCATCAGCGATGTATATACCCAGCAGGATGATGGCTATATGACTGCCCAACTGGCTAAGCGTGGAGCCAATGGTGAGATTTATTTGCAACACGGTCGTTATACCACCTGCGACAAAGATCATCCCGATTTCTATATAGCCTTGTCACGTGCCAAGATGCGCCCAGGTAAGGATGTCGTGTTCGGTCCAGCTTATTTGGTAGTAGCAGATGTGCCATTGCCATTTGCCATACCTTATGGTTTCTTCCCTTTCAGTAAGAGTTATTCTTCTGGTTTTATCATGCCTACCTATGGTGATGAAACATCGCGCGGTTTCTACCTCCGTGATGGTGGTTACTATTTTGCCATCAACGACAAGATGGACTTGAAACTGTTGGGTGAAATCTATACCAAAGGATCGTGGGGACTCTCTGCAGCCTCCAACTATCGCAAACGCTATAAGTACAGCGGTTCGTTTTTTGCCAGTTACCAGAATACGGTGAATGGCGAAAAGAATATGCCCGACTATACCAAAGCCACCAGTTTCAAGGTGCAATGGAGTCACCGTCAAGACAGCAAAGCTAATCCCTATAGTTCTTTGTCTGCCAGTGTCAACTTTGCCACATCGAGCTATGAGCGCAACAACCTCACTTCGATGTACAATCCGCAGGCAATGACACAATCTACACGTACCAGCTCGGTATCATGGAGTACCACATTCTCCAGTATCGGCATGAGCTTGAGCTCAACGTTCAACCTCAACCAGAACATGCGTGACTCGACTATCGCCCTGACATTACCCGACCTCAACATCTCTATTTCGCGCTTCTATCCTTTCAAACGCCGTCATGCTGTAGGTAAGGAACGCTGGTATGAGAAGATCTCTATGAGCTATACCGGACAGTTGAGCAATAGCATCAGTACCAAGGAAGACCGTTTGATGCACTCCAGCTTGACACGCGATTGGCGCAACGGTATGCAGCATAGCATCCCCATTAGCGGCAATTTTACATTGTTTGGCTATCTGAATATCAATCCGTCGTTGACCTTCACCGACCGTATGTACACGCAGAAGCAGGAACTTTCGTGGGACGAAGCCACACAGACAGTGAAGCGCGATACCTTGCAGGGATTCTATAATGTCTATAACTGGGCTTTCAGCGTTTCGGCATCTACCAAGCTCTATGGTATGTATATCCCCAGTCGTAAAGTATTCGGCGACAAGATCATGGCGGTTCGCCACGTGGTAACACCATCTGTCAGCTTCAACTATGCACCAGACTTCAGTGCGTCGCGCTATGGATTCTACAAGACCTATCAGAAGACCGATGCCGATGGCAATGTGTCGCTTGTAGAGTATTCACCCTATGAGGGATCACTCTATGGTGTGCCAGGTCGTGGCAAAACTGGTAGTATCTCGATGGATTTGTCCAACAATATCGAGATGAAAGTGAAGAGCGATGCCGACTCTACGGGTGTGAAGAAAATCAGTATCATCGATGAATTGGGAGCCTCCATGTCGTATAACATGGCAGCAGAGGAACGTCCATGGAGTGACCTCTCTACACGTTTACGTTTGAAACTCACCAAGAGTTATACGTTGAATATCAATGCGGTATTTGCCACTTATGCTTATGAAGCCGATTCCGTAGGTGCCCGTCCTTACATCGGAACCCATACAGAATATAGTAAGGGCCGCTTCGGTCGTTTCCAGGGCATGTCGCAAAACCTCTCTTATACGCTTGATAACAAGAAAGTGAGCGACCTTATCAAGTGGTTGAAGGGCGAACGTCCTAAGCGTAAGAACGACCGCGACAGTCGTGCTAATCGTGATGACGACTACGATACAGGTGTTGAAACCAATGTCGATGAGGATATGGAACGTGGAAAACATGGTGCCCGTAAGGATAATGCCGGCAAGGCAGAGACCGACGAAGACGGTTATATGGCTTTCAATCTTCCTTGGTCGCTCAGTTTGGGTTATGGTGTCACCATGCGAGAAAACACCAGTGGCAAGTTCAATTACGATTCGATGCGCTATCCTTATAAGTTCACCCAGAACCTCAATGTCAGCGGTAACCTTCGCATTTCCGATGGTTGGAACATCTCTTTCTCTTCTGGTTATGACTTTGAAAACCATAAGATTTCAATGACCACTGCGTCACTGTCGCGCGACCTCCATTGCTTCAATATGTCGTGCTCGGTGGTGCTGGCACCCTATACGAGCTACAATTTCTCGTTCCGATGCAATGCAGCAACCTTGACCGATGCGCTGAAATACGATAAGCGCAGCAGCTATTCCAACGCAGTACAATGGTACTAAATCTATGGCAGAACTTCCCGCACTCGTCAAAGACCTTGCCCTCATCCTTGTGGTGGCAGCATTTGTCACGCTTATCTTCAAGCGACTGAAACAGCCTCTTGTCCTTGGATATATCGTAGCAGGATTCTTAGTTTCACCGCAGATGCCCTATACCATGTCGGTGATGGATCGTGCCAATGTGCAGATGTGGGCAGATATCGGTGTGATCTTTCTTTTGTTTTCCCTGGGTCTCGATTTTTCTTTCAAGAAGATTGTGAAGATGGGCATGGCTCCTGTCATAGCCGCTTGTACCATCATCTTCTGTATGATGATGGCAGGAATTGTAGTGGGCAAGGCATTCGGTTGGACCCACATGGACTCCATCTTCCTTGGCGGTATGTTGGCTATGTCGTCCACCACTATTATATATAAGGCATTCGATGACATGGGACTTCGCCAACAGCGATTCGCAGGAATGGTGATGAGTGTGCTGATACTGGAAGATGTGCTTGCCATTGTGATGATGGTGATGCTGTCTGCCATAGCCAGTGGCAGCAGTCCCGATGGTGGTCAGATGGTCGAGAGTGTATTGCGTATCGGATTCTTCTTGGTGCTTTGGTTTGTGGTCGGCATCTTTTTTATCCCTGCCTTCCTTCGTGCCACGCGCCGATTGATGAATGAAGAGACGCTACTCATCGTGGCGCTTGGTCTCTGTTGTTTCATGGCAGTATTCTCCACCAAGGTCGGCTTTAGCAGTGCATTTGGTGCTTTTGTCATGGGTAGTATTCTTGCCGAGACGGTCGAAGCCGACAAAATCGTGCGTTTGGTCGAACCAGTGAAAAATCTCTTCGGTGCTATTTTCTTCGTGTCGGTGGGTATGTTGGTCGAACCGCAGGTGCTGGTCGATTACGCCTGGCCCATCATCGCTATCACATTGACCATTCTTATCGGTCAGTCGGTATTTGGTTCGTTGGGATATCTCATCAGTGGCAATCCGTTGAAGACAGCCATGAAGTGTGGATTCTCTATGGCCCAGATAGGTGAATTTGCCTTTATCATTGCATCGTTGGGCTTGTCGCTTGGTGTCATAGGCCATTTTCTCTATCCAGTGGTTGTGGCAGTATCAGTTGTCACAACCTTTCTGACACCATATATGATACGCATGGCTGAACCCTGTTACAATATCATGGAGCGCCATCTGCCTAAGAAATGGATTGTGGCACTCAACCACATCACGATATCTCATCCGCAGACACCCTCTGCAGAAAACAAATGGAAGAGTCTATTGATACAGATGCTCCGCAATACGGTTATCTACAGCATCCTTTCCATTGCTGCCATCGTGTTGATGTTCACCTTCTTCTTGCCATTTGTGCGCAGCTTTTTCCCCTCATACGAACTTCACTGGTATGCCAATGCCATCTGCGGAATATTGACCGTGCTTATCATTTCGCCTTTCCTTCGTGCAATGGTGGTTAAGAAAAACCACTCTGATGAGTTTAAGGCACTGTGGGCAGAGAGTTGGGTCAACCATTTTCCGTTGATATTTACCATCATTGTTCGTGTGGTATTGGCTTGTGCTTTTGTCTTCTATATCATCAACTATCTGAGTCGTTTCAAGAATGCCATCATCATCTCCATAGCGTTGGCATTGGTTGTACTGATGGTATTGTCGCGCGGATTGAAGAAAGGAAGCATACAGATGGAGCGTCTCTTCATTCAGAACCTTCGTTCTCGCGATATTGAGGCACAAGTGCATGGTCGTCGCCGCCCACTTTATGAAGGGCATTTGCTCGACCGTGATGTCCACATGGCAGACTTCGATATTCCCTTCAACACCCGTTGGATGGGCAAGACCCTTCGTCAGTTGGCACTTGGTCAGCAGTTTGGTGTGCATGTCAGCAGTATTCTTCGTGCCGGTCATCGGTTGAATATTCCCGATGGCAACTATGTCATCTTCCCTGGCGACCGACTACAGGTAATCGGTAACGACGATCAGCTCCGCCAGTTGGGCGAAGCCATTAAGCGTGAGGTGTTGGGCGATGATATTGATTTCGAGAAACGCGAAATGAAGCTCCGTCAGATGGTCATCACCGGTTCAAGTCCTTTTGTTGGCAAGACCCTTGAAGAGAGTGGCATCCGTTCACAATACAGCTGCATGGTAGTCGGATTGGAGGAAGGAAAGGAAAACCTTTCTCAGATTCATCCCAAACGCAAGTTCCAGAAAGGCGATATCATCTGGGTGGTTGGCGAAAAAGAAAGCCTTGAGGCAATCCTCAAGGCTTGATATCGGTATCGTTTCCGATTTTTCTTAGACCTTGTCAGGTCTGTTTATCTTTATGCTTAGTCGTTATATCCAGCAGTAAGTTCGCAGATTTTCACGATAACATTCATGGCTTTCTCCATCGACTGTATTGATACAAACTCGTATGGTCCATGGAAATTCACACCACCAGCGAAGATATTGGGGCAGGGCAGACCTTTGAACGAAAGCTGTGCACCGTCGGTACCACCGCGTATCGGACTGACCTTTGGAGCCACACCAGTATCTTGCATGGCACGCAATACGAGGTCTATCACGTGCATCTGTGGATCAATTTTCTCCTTCATGTTGTAATACTGGTCGCTAACCACAGCCTCTACAGTTCCCTCACCGTATTTTTCATTCATCTTCTCTGCACACTGCATGATGAAGTGTTTGCGGTCTTCAAACTTCTCGCGATCATGGTCGCGAATGATATAGTTCAGCTTTGCCAGTTCTATATTCGACTGGATGCCCAGCAGGTGATAGAAGCCCTGATAGCCATCGGTGGTTTCTGGTGTTTCGTCTTCGGGCAACATCTTGGCAAACTCCGCAGCCAGTGCATTGGCATTGATCATCTTGCCTTTTGCATATCCTGGGTGTACGCTCACTCCCTTGATTGTGATTTTGGCAGAAGCGGCATTGAAGTTTTCAAATTCCAATTCGCCCACATCACCACCGTCCATGGTGTATGCCCATTCGCATCCAAACTTCTCTACATCGAAGTGATGGGCGCCCATACCGATTTCTTCATCGGGGTTGAAAGCCACTCTGATCTTGCCGTGCTTAATCTCTTTGTGTTCTTGCAGATAAACCATGGCCTGTACGATTTCGGCAATGCCCGCCTTGTCGTCTGCACCGAGCAGAGTGTGTCCGTCTGTCACAATGAGGTCTTCACCCACGTGTTGTAACAGTTCGGGAAATTTCTTCGGACTGGATATGATACCCTCCGACAGCAGGATATCCGTACCATTATAGTTTTGCACAATCTGTGGTTTGATATCTGCACCAGAGCAGTCAGGGCTTGTATCATAGTGTGAGATGAATCCGATGGTGGGCACCTTTTCTTTGATATTCCCCTTGAGCGTGGCGTAGAGATAACCTTTCTCGTCGAGTTCCACGTCGTCGAGCCCCTCGCGTTCCAGTTCTTTCTTCAGATATTCTGCAAACAACAGTTGTTTGCTTGTACTTGGCACAGTCTGGCTTTCTTCGCTCGACTGTGTGTCAAATTTCACGTAATTCAGGAATCTTTCTGTTATATCCATATTTGCTTATTGCTATTGTTTCTGTCTGCGAAATTACGAATAATTAGGCGAACCGCCAAATATAATGTAGTTTTTTAGGTTAAATTGTAGCTGTTCTGCCTATGCGCTTGGGGTGTGGTAATCTTCTATTGCGGTAGATTTTGTCTATGCACTCCACGTTTGCAGCAGCTTTTGCCTTGTCACACATAAAATTTTAGTTTTCAGAAAATTTCGACCACTCGACCACCGAAGCGTGCATCGTGCTATCATACAGTAGTTTAGGTGGTGGTCGAAGCTGTTTCTATCGACCACCCATCGACCACCGCCAAAATTTGTTGAATTTTACATTTCAGACCAATATACGTATTGTCAGACATTTCCAAACCTTTGGCAAAGGTATTGCCCAACGTTTGGTAAGAGTGTTTTCCAACGTTTGGCAAAAATGTTTTCCAACGTTTGGCAAAAGTGTTGTCAAACGTTGGAAACAAGTCTTTTCAACGTTTGAAATAAGTCTTTTCCAATGTTTGATAAAGGTGTTATCCAATGTTTGATAAGAGTATTATCCAATATTTGATAAAGGTATTATCCAACGTTTGATAAAAGTTTCTGCAATATTGCATAACAGTTCTTATCTGCTAACATAAAACAAACGGAAAACAGCAGGAACTTTCACTTGCATCGTAAGCAGGTTTTTTGCAATCGTTTCTCTGTGGTCGATGTGTGGTCGATGAAAAAAGCTTCGACCACCAGCAAAAACCTGAATGTCATGATGTTATGCGTGTTTGTGGTCGTGTGGTCGAAAAAAACAGAAAACTATTTTTTTTTTTTTTTGTATCTTCGGCTTGTCGATACAAGTCTTGATATCGTGATTATTCCTTGCTTTTGTTGTAGATGTCTTTAAGGATGAGTCCCGCCAGGGTAAAGCCGAATATGCCAGTGATGTGGAGTAACGATCCGTTGATTTGCGCTTTCCGCGCATTCCAATCGTGATGTGCCAGTTCGGGATTGCCTTCCTGTGTGTCGGTTGGCGCAAAGGCAGCATCTACGGAGTTGTCGGGACCTAAGTTGGGCAGTAACTCCTGACTAAACACACATAGAAACTTACGCGCAGGGCGCCGTTTCAGACTGCGGAATTTGTGGCGTAGGGCAGCTCCCAACGGACAACCTTTGACTTTCCAAAACTCAGCCACCTCTATCTTGGTAGGGTCCATTTTCAGTGCAGCCCCCATCGACGAGAAGAATTTTGCCTTGGTGCGACATGCACACTCGATGAGCAACAGTTTGTCGCGAAGGCTGTCGATAGCATCTACTATATAGTCGTACTCCTCAAGATGGAAGCTCTCGGCAGTCGTTTCGTCGAATATCATCTGCAGGGCAGTGATATCTGCATGAGGGTTGATGTCGAGAAGATGTTCTTTGAGTGCATCCACCTTGACACGTCCCACGGTTTTTGTAGTAGCCATGAGTTGACGATTGACATTGCTGATAGCCACTTTGTCAGAATCAACAATGGTGATATGGCGTACACCAGAACGCACCAATGCTTCTACGCACCAACTGCCCACGCCGCCTACACCGAAGACGATGACACGTTTAGATTGAAGCGACTGGAGGATGTCTTCACCCACCAGTCGCTCTGTACGGTTAAAAATGCCTTGTTCTATATCCATGCTTATTTCACAGCAACTTTCGTGCCATCTACCACATAGATGCCTGCTGCAACGGGAATGCTGACAGGTTGTCCTGCTGTTGCTTTAACTTCAGCCACCTTCTGTCCGTTCAGCTTGTATATATTGACAGTCTTGTTGCGGTCTGTCGTGATGTTGATTTGACCATGGTCACCGCGGATATAGGTTTTGCTGATATCCACCTTGCCAATGCCCGTGCCGCCTTCGGCGCCAGCCACATAGGCTACGACATCAAAAGGTCTTATTCTGTAAACGTAACCAGGCTTGTCAATAAGAGGGAGTTGCCATTCTTGTAGTGATGTGGTGACATCATATTCTGTACCGCCTGTGCCATTATCGTAGATGCCATTAAATTGTACATAAATGGTTTTGCAACCTACTGCATCTGGTGTGTATGTTGCTGTCAGTTGGGTGATGGTACCGTTACCAGGGAACACAATGGTGTTTGAGTTCGTACCACCCCATGTGAATTCTTTAGCACCAAAACCACTAATATTCCAGGTGCCAGAGGATAGTCCGCCGTTGTTCTTGATATCGTACCGAACCACCAGCTTGTCGTCTTTCACTTTTGGAGCTTTTACTCTATCATTTTTGTAATAGGCATCCTCTGTTTCAAACTCATTGCTGGCATTGGTTACAACTTGTACCAATTCGAGTTGCGGAATTCCAGAGGGTGTTGCAGTAAACTTCTTGGCACTGACCAGTTCGGTACCAGAAGCTACATCTTTTACCCAAAGGTAGAATTCCTCAGCAGGTACAGGGATAGCCACCTCACGTATTGACTTGCCTTTAGCTGGTACGCTTACATAGACATTAACACCGTCTTCAGGACAAGTCTGATCTGTGCTGGTATAGACACTGAGCATACTGAATACATCATTGTCTGTTGCGTTGCTAACATCCAACTTAATGGTATTGCTCTTGCCTGATAGCAATTCGCTTTCTACGATTACCTCGGCGGTCAAAGGATATAACTGCTTGAGGCTGGTTTCTGTAGCCTCTACCGTATAGTAGCCCATGCTCTCCAATCCTGCTTCCTTCCAAGTGATATTGTCTTCACTATACACAGGGTAAATGGTGGTAACACCTACAGGGAAAGCGTAGTCTATTTTATAGGTATTGGGGAACCAGTAGTCTTGTTGGAGATTCTGAACCTTTGTTGTGTTAGTAATCAGCTTCATACTGCCGTCAGCAGCTTTAATTCCCCAACCGCAATAGCCAGAGAATTTTTTCGGAGCTCTGTTAGTGAAGTAGTTATAGAATTCAATTTTGAAGTTGTCGGTAGCACTTGTTCGTGTGTCTTGGGTTATTGTGATCTTAGTGTCAGCATGGGCTCCCGTGGCATATACCGGCTTGAATGTTACCAGTGGTATATCCTCTTGACCATTATCGGGCATGATACCTATAATCATATCGCTACCTTGGTTATAACCATCGGGTGCATTACCCGAACCGATGCCGCCCTTCGCGGGATTGAGGATCGTGATGTCGAAATAACCATCTTGATAGCCGCCCCATCCCTAATTGATGTGGTACAGACCTTTTCCGTCAGAACCGTCGCAGACAAACTGGTGTCCACTACTTGACGATTGTCCGCTGTAGAGAACAGGTCTTTTGGCTATGAGTTCATTGTCAATCAACGTATTCCATTCTTGCATGGAGTATGATTCACGTCGTACTTTTACCATGAAGTCTTTGTCGTAACCAAAATATTTAGACAGACGTTCCGGATTGACAAAAGCACCAGATGATGGGCCATAGTTCATCTGTACTGCTACTCCACAATGATGCATGAGTTTGGCAACGGCATTGGCTTGGTCATCATTGAAATTTCCAGATTTGTATTGCGGCAGGATATTGTCCCAGTCGTAGGTGCCATCGGTATCTTTGTTGATGCCGGGTACGTTGATGTTATAAGTACCTGTGGTATAGCCAGGAATATCTGCTTGTAGTTGACTGGGATACTTCCAATAACCCATCACCTGCGCCATGGCAGTTGCCACACATCCTGTGACAGCCTTGTTGACACCGTCGTATTCGGGACACATGCGGTTGTAGGGGTCGCCTTGGTTCCATTGGATGTTGCCCAAGAGTGGAGCCACGGTAGGTTGGGTGTAGGATGCAGATTCGCGTAGCGCCTTAGCTTCGGCAGCTGTGCGCAGGGCATGGGGATTGCCAGCTTTCACCTCTTCAACAAATTTCTGATAGGCGGTGATGAACTCGACGTATGCCTCAGGCAATGTGTCTTCGGTGTAGTTGCCTTGCTTGGCATAACCCACAATCTCAGGCAACCGGTCGTCTGCAGAGACGATGGTGTAACCCTTGTTCGTTCCGTTTTCAATCACATAGTAGGCAGGATCGATGCCGTTGGTCTTTTGAACCATTCTCGGTTGGGGCGACATGGCGTCCATGCTGATGCCCAATCGCTCGGCTTGTTGCTGTGCAATTTTGAGTGCTTGTTGGTAACTGCGTGGTCCTGCAAAAGCCATCAGTTGCACAAAACACATGGCGAAGAGTAGGAGTAAATGTTTTCTCATAAGCTTACTATATTTGTGGTTTATATATTGTCGTCGGTTGTAATTATTTTGCAAATATAGCATGATTTTCTGAGATTTACAAGTCGTAACACCTGCTTTTTACGCTATGAAACATCTTTTTTATCAGATGAACTTGTTTTGAGCTGTTTTGTTGAGCCAATAAGATTGGTATGAGGGGAAAAATAATACACCGTAGTCAAAAGGATAGGCAGAAGTGAAAACGAAGGGTGAAAACCACCAGATAAATTTGGTAGTTCGCTCGCTTTTTAGTAATTTTGCACTCGCATTGGTTCCGTAGCTTAGCTGAATAGAGCGTCAGATTCCGGTTCTGAAGGTCCAGGGTTTGAATCCCTGCGGAATCACTAAAGAGCATGACTTATCAGAAGCCATGCTCTTTTTTAGCTATTTATACCTACATTCAACAATATCGGCGGTATAATACTTTAATGACCGATGTTTTGAAATGACAGGGTGTTGTTTATCCATAACTATTTGCATTATTTTGCAGTTTTGCGTACTATATTGTCTTCAACTCGTTGCATTACCAATAATTCCTTATCTTTGCAGAAAATAATATTGGATTTCATCCTTCCATTTCATGGCGAGAAAACGAAGGGTGAAAGCCTACTCTAAAATGATATAATCAGAAATAGAAACAATCAATGACGAAAAACAATGAAGATAAGAAAATGGTTACTCTTAGCTGTCGCCAGTATGCAGATGACTGGTGCCATGGCTGACAACGTACGTGAGAAGATTCTCATAGACGAAGGATGGAAGTTTGCTTTTGGAAATGCTGCCGACCCTGCCAAGGATTTTGGCTGTGGTACTGAGTATTTCAACTATCTGACGAAGGCAAATTCCATACATAACGCAGGTCCGTATGCTCAGAAATTCAACGATTCCACCTGGGTGTCTGTCACTATTCCTCACGATTGGGTGACCAATCTGTCTTATGCTCGGAATGCAAGTCATTCGCATGGTTATAAGACTGTAGGATATAAATTTCCAGAGACAAGTGTAGGATGGTATCGTAAAACTATCAGTATTCCTAAGGAGGACTTGGGAAAGCATATCGCCATTCAGTTTGATGGCATCTTCCGTAACGCACAAGTGTGGTTCAACGGATTTTATATGGGAACGGAACCGAGTGGCTATGCTACACAGGTGTATGATGTGACAGAATATGTCAACTATGGAGGCGAGAACCTCATCTGTGTGCGTGCTGACGCAACATTAGAGGAAGGATGGTTTTATGAAGGGGCAGGCATCTATCGGGATGCTTGGCTGTTGAAGTCTGCTTCCGTAAGTGTGGCACCATTTGGCACTTTCGTGTTTGCCGATATCAAGAAACCCTATGATGCTGCGGTGGTTCATGTGAAAACTGAGGTCAACAACCATTCGCTTGAATCGCAGCAATGCAGTGTAGAGCAACGACTGCTGGACGCAGAAGGTAAACTGGTGGGAAAGGCTGAAAGCGTAAACCTTAGTCTAAACGCCAAACAGACCCTTGGCTGCGAACAGACCATTGCTCTCGACCATCCGCATCTGTGGTCAACCGACGACCCTTATATATATAAGGTGGAAACTACGGTAAAGGTGAATGGCGAAGTGACAGATGTCTATGAAACGACAACGGGTATCCGTGAGGTGGTGTTTGATGCTCAATCGGGTTTCATGCTTAATGGAAAACCCATCAAACTGAAGGGCGTCAATATGCATCAGGATCATGCTGGGGTAGGGGCTGCTATTCCCGATGCTTTGCAGGCTTGGCGCATCAAGAAGCTCAAGGAGTTTGGCTGTAATGCCTATCGTGCTTCACATAACCCCATGACACCTGCCTTGCTCGATATTTGTGATAGAGAGGGACTGTTGGTCATCGACGAAAACCGTTTGACCGGTATTAACACAGAACACTTGCGCTTGCTGGAGAACATGATTAAGCGCGACCGAAACCATCCGTCAGTCATTCTGTGGAGTGATGGTAATGAGGAGTGGGGAATAGAAAACTCCGTACAGGGCACACGTATCGCTGCTGCCATGCGAGAATATACCCGACTGCTCGATCCTACACGCCATTCTACTATTGCCAATGCCGGAGGTTCGGAAATGATTAAAGGACTGGATGTGGTTGGCTGTAATTATATCGTGCAAAACGATGTGGATAATAGAAAAAAAGCTAATCCTGACTGGAAAATCGTGGGCACAGAGGAAACAACAGGTTGTGGTACCCGTGGGGTGTATTTCGAATCAAAAGAACAGCCCGGACACATGGTTAGCATGAACAGAGGAACAAAACCTGGCGTGGAAAACGTGATAGAGCGCGGGTGGAACTTCTATGATGAACGTCCGTGGGCTGCCGGTCTTTTCTATTGGACAGGATTTGACTATCGTGGCGAACCTAACCCGCTGGAATATCCCGCCCATGATTCTGAGTTTGGTATCCTTGACTATTGCGGTTTCATGAAAGATGAGGCATGGTATCTGAAATCTGTATGGACCGACGAGCCTGTGTTGCATATATTCCCACACTGGAATCTGCAAGGACATGAAGGTGAAACCGTCGAGGTTTGGGCGTATAGCAACTGCGACGAAGTGGAACTGATAGTGAATGGAAAGAAACTGGGACGCCAGACCATGCCCAAGAACGGTCACCTGAAATGGCAAGCTGTTTATCAGCCCGGAAAGGTTGTGGCTATTGGTTATAAGAATGGTAAACGTATGCTTACCCAACAAGTGGAAACTACCAAGCCGGCTTATAAGATTGTGATGAAAACAGACCGTCAGGCGATCAGTGCAGACGGACGCGATGTGGCTGTTGTCACAGTAGAAGTGCAGGATGCTAAGGGACGTATAGTGCCCGACGCTTGTCCGATGCTGACGTTTAAACTTGCAGGTGATGGCAGAATACTCGGTGTAGGAAATGGTGATCCGTCTTATCTTGGTGCTGACCATCCTCATCATAACGACTGCCATGAGTTTAGCATTCCTGCATTCAATGGACTGGCGCAGGTGATCATCCAGAGTTCACGCCATTCCTCTGCACTGCAGTTGAGCGGCGAAGCCAACAAGCTTAAAACTGGAGAACTGACTATTAATACTAAATGACTGAACTTTCGCATGTGGGGAAGTTAAGGGAAGTTAAGGGAAGTTAGAGAGAAGTTAGAGGGAAGTTAGAGGGAAGTTAGAGAGAAGTTAAGGGACAAATGTCCTACGTCTTACGGCAAAAGGCTATTGTCTCTTAACTTCCCGAACGACCGTAGGGAGTGATAACTTCCATTTTATGGCACCTTTTCTCGCCATGACAGAATTAAAGCGAGCTTTATTCTGCTCATTTGGCTTAACGAAAACGTTCTTTAACTTCAATCAATTCCCTCAGTTGCGAAGCATGTGGGGGGAAGTTAATGGAAGTTAGGGAAGTTAGAGAGAAGTTAAGGGACAAATCAGACGGAAACACAACGGCTTAACATAGGATGATGTAAATACCTGTCATTTGTCAATTCGAATGCCGTTCATTGTGGCAATATGTCGTCAATATGCATTAATTATAACGGAAATAGTATCATTGTGTAAAAATATCTGGGCTTTTTGCTTGCAATTTAATATAAAAGTAGTACCTTTGCAGAAGAAATAAAGAAAAAGCATAAAAAATGACCAGACTTATTAAACCTATAGTATATCAGCCACTGCTCGATGTGAAACACACCGAACAGGGAATCAAGCTTATCAAGGAGTTCTTTCAGCAGAATCTATCTACTGAATTAAGACTCCGCCGTGTCACAGCTCCTTTGTTTGTTTTGAAAGGACTCGGTATCAACGACGACCTCAATGGTGTGGAGCGTGCCGTTTCGTTTCCTATCAAGGATCTTGGCGATGCTACGGCAGAAGTAGTTCATTCGTTGGCTAAGTGGAAACGCCTTTCGCTGGCAGAATACAAAATAGAACCAGGATATGGTATCTATACCGATATGAATGCTATCCGTGCCGATGAGGAACTGGATAATCTACATTCGCTCTATGTCGATCAGTGGGACTGGGAGGCTGTTATCACTCCAGAACAGCGCACTGTGGCTTATCTCAAAAATGTGGTAGAGCGCATCTATGCAGCTATTCGCCGTACGGAATACCTCACCTGTGAGACCTACGATCAGATTAAGCCCTTCCTGCCTGAGAAGATTACCTTTATCCATGCAGAAGAACTCTTGCAGATGTATCCAGACAAGTCGCCGAAAGAGCGCGAAGATGCCATCTGTGAGAAATACGGTGCGGTGTTTATCATAGGTATCGGTGGTGTACTCTCTAACGGAGAGAAACACGATGGACGTGCACCAGACTATGATGACTGGTCAACAATGGGCGAGAACGGACTGCCGGGACTCAATGGTGATATTCTGATTTGGTATCCTGTATTGGGTCGTTCGTTTGAGTTGTCGTCAATGGGTATTCGTGTGGACAAGGAAGCCTTGTTGCGACAGTTGAAACTGGAAGGTAAGGAAGATCGCGAGCAACTCTATTTCCACCGCAAACTCTTGCAGGGCGAACTGCCATTAAGCATTGGTGGCGGTATCGGTCAGAGTCGCTTGTGTATGGTATTGCTTCATAAAGGACATATCGGCGAGATACAGGCTTCGATATGGCCCGATGATATGCGCGCCGAGTGTAAGGCACTGGGCATGCAGTTGATATAATTCGAAACAGGCAGGCCTGATGCCCCTGTTGGGACGTCGTGCTTGCCTGCTCGATTTGCTTAGCGTCAGTAGTTAGAGGCCTGAGTCGTTTGCGATAAATAATGCTTAGGCCAATTCAAGATTCAACATGTCCCGCAGTTGCTTGACTGCGGGATTATCTTTTTCCATTTCTTCGTATTGCTCACGACGGGTCAGAGAACGCTCTTGTTCGTTGAACTCTGCCAAAACGATGTTGAGCGTAATCTTATTGTTTTGCAGATGCAGTTTCAAGGTGTTGACAATACTGCCTTTGATCTGCTGCATCTGTTCCATGACCAACTGGTTGTCAACCGTCACCTCTATCTGTGGCATTTCTTTAATGACCGGTGTCATGTTCTTCATGCGAGTGGCAACGGCACTGTATTGCTGGGGCATACGATTGCACATGGCAATCCATTCGCGCGTCAGGTCGGCCTCGGTAAATTCGGCTTGATCCTGTGTTGCGGCGCTTGTTGCAGCTTGCTCGTTGACCAAGACATCAGCCATCGGAGCCTTGTCGGTGTCCGACTGTTTGCGCAGATTGTTCCATGAGAAGCCAACGGCAGTTTTCAGCCGTGGTCGGTTTGCTGTATTGTAGGTAGCCACCTGCTGCCTGGGCTGGGGAGAGGCAGTCTGCGTCTGTTGCAGAATCTTAGGAGTGGGTACAACATTCGTAGCGGAAGAAGTCTGCTGAGAAACTCTTCCTGCTGCCGATGCTGTGGATGCGGCAGTAGCAGCTGAGGCCACCTGTTGAGCCTGCTGTGTGGGTTGCGACTGCCGTATCAAGTGTTTGAACAGGGATTTCAGTCTTCTGGGCCTACGCCCACTGCCAGCCCCCTCGGCGGGCTGAGTCAGCTGAGCCACCTCGATGAGCGTCAGTTCTACCAGTAGTCGTTTGTTGGAAGACTGTCGGTAGTTGATGTCGCATTGGTTCATCAGGCGTAGGGCACTATAGAGGAAGCGCAAGTCGCAACGCTGCGCCTGTTGCTGCAGACGCTCCCGTTGTTGCTCGCTTGCCTCAAGCAAAGGCAGGGTCTGTGGGTCTTTTGCCATCATCACGTTACGCACGTGTTTGGCAAGCCCCCCTATCAATAATCCGCCATCGAAACCATGGGCAATAATCTGGTTGGCAAGCAACATGATTTCGCTTACTTTGTTTTCGATGGAATAGTCTATAATCTTGAAGTAATAGTCGGAGTCGAGCACGTTCAAGTCTTCTATCACCTTCTGATAAGTGATATTGCCTTGGCAGAATGATGCAGCCTGGTCGAAGATGGAGAGTGCGTCGCGCATACCGCCATCCGCCTTTTCTG
Source organism: Prevotella sp. P5-126 (assembly GCF_002251185.1). NCBI lineage: Bacteria > Pseudomonadati > Bacteroidota > Bacteroidia > Bacteroidales > Prevotellaceae > Prevotella > Prevotella sp. P5-126. The sequence goes on along the minus strand of NZ_NPIZ01000118.1, from coordinate 1,237 downwards.
CTATCACCTCCAGAGCCTGCTCTTCATATTGTATGCCCTCTTTCTCTGCAACCGATTTCAGATGAGCAATGGTGTTTTGCACGGTCATGCGCTCAAAGTCGTAGATTTGGCAACGGCTGAGAATGGTAGGCAGAATCTTATGCTTCTCGGTGGTTGCTAAGATAAAGATGACATGTGCAGGTGGCTCTTCCAGTGTTTTTAGAAAAGCATTGAAGGCAGCGGTAGAGAGCATGTGCACCTCGTCGATGATAAACACCTTGTATTTACCAACCTGCGGTGGTATGCGGGTTTGCTCCATGAGTGTCTTGATATGCTCTACCGAGTTGTTGGAGGCGGCATCGAGTTCGAAGATGTTGAATGACCGTTGCTCGTTGAAGGCCTGGCAACTTTCACAGTGTCCGCATGCCTCCCCGTCTTCCGTGGGAGTGAGACAGTTGATAGCCTTGGCAAAGATACGTGCGCAGGTAGTCTTTCCTACACCTCTCGGACCGCAAAACAAGTAGGCGTGAGCCAGTTTGCCGCTCTTCACAGCATTCTTCAGCGTAGTGGTCAGTGCTTGTTGTCCCACTACGGTATCGAATGTGGCAGGGCGGTATTTTCTTGCCGATACGATATATTCTTCCATGTGATTAATAGATTTCGCACACAAAGGTACGATTAAGTGAGCAGAATCCAAAAAGAAATACCAAATTTCTTTTTGGATTCTCGAACGTGAGTACCTTGGACCGACAGGTCAAAGGTACGAATAAGTGAGAGAAGTACAAAAGAAAAATACCTTTTTCTTTGGAATTCCCGAGCGGAAGTACCTTCGACCTTCAGGTCAAAGGTACGAATAAGTGAGAGAAAAACCAAATGTATTGGGGGTTTCCGAGCGTGAGTACCGATTTAACGCAAAAAGCTCTAAATACCATAAATTTCTCCTTGCTTTTTATGGGATATTTAGAAAATTATCGTATCTTTATCATCCCGAATTTAGGCGTTCTTTATATATTGCAAAATACAGAAACGAGCAGAATCCCGCTCGTCTCCAGATTGTTACCTGTTTTATTTAGGCAAACGCCCAACTTCTTGATATTCAATCAAAGCCTAAATTAAAACGAGTTGCTCTATCCTAAAATCCGCAACTATCATCCAATACACGATTAAGGGTAGATTTATGAGTCGTTAGTAGCAGCTTTCAGTAAAAAGCAACAGCACAACATCAATATGTAGCCACCATCCCCTTACCCCACGATGC
>NZ_NPIZ01000117.1:0-2974 GCF_002251185.1 Prevotella sp. P5-126 | reverse complement strand
ACATAAATCATGTGCCTTAAGAACAACTCCATGATTTTAAGAAGAGATAAAAAGTCTTATAAATGAAGTCGAGTATTCCAAGGATAATAGGATGTGATATGATAGGAAATTAAATGTATTATGTAAATAAAATATCCAATGTAAAATAGGAGTATAACCCCATACTTGTAGAGCGTGACGTTATCTCGGCTGGCGATTGGCGTTCTCTCGGCCGGCGATTGGCGTTCTCTCGGCCGGCGATTGACGTTCTCTCTGCCGGCGATTGGCGTTCTCTCGGCCGGCGATTGGCGTTCTCTCAGCCGGCGATTGACGTTCTCTACAAAGGAGATCGACATTATTGTCTTTGCTTTCATTTGATGCCAATAATCTCTCCTTGTCATTTTACACCAGCAGATGGTCAGGAGATGGTTTGAAAATTAGTGGGGATGGATGTGTGTCATATCAGAAATTTTATATACCTTTGCACTCGATTACAGTTTTAGAATGTTTTAGGATAACTTTTCGCTTAGTAAATTTATGGTTAGACAATGCTTCATCCTCTTTGGATGTATGGCTTTGGGTGAGTTGATAACTACGCTCACTGGAGTGAAACTACCTTCCAGCATCATCGGTATGCTGTTGCTCACGCTGCTGTTGAAGGTAAAAGTGATTAAACTGGAATGGGTAAGAGGGCTTACCGACTTTCTCATTGCCAATCTGGGATTCTTCTTTGTGCCACCTGGCGTCGCGCTGATGTTACACTTCGATCTGATTAGGGCTGAGCTTGTGCCCATCATCGGAGCAACACTGGTAAGCACAGCTTTGGTACTACTCGTTACGGGACACACACATCAGATGGTGGCCAAGGGCGAGAAGAAGATAACTAACGTGATCAAGGACAAAATGGAGGAAAGGAGCAAACATGATTGAACAGATAGTAACCAACCAGTATTTTCTTCTGGCGCTGACTTTCGGCATCTACCAAGGTGCAAAAATGCTGCAACACCGCACGCAATCCATCCTGCTCAACCCGATACTCATAACGATCGGTTTAGTAATTGTGTTTCTCAAAGTCTGCGACATTCCTTATGACACCTATCACGAAAGCGCCAAGATGATAGACTTCTGGCTCAAACCCGCAGTGGTGGCACTTGGTGTGCCGCTGTATCTGCAACTCTCGCAGATCAAAAAGCAGATTGTGCCAATACTGGCCTCGCAGATGATGGGCTGTGTAGTCGGTATTATCAGTGTAGTAGTGACCGCACGAATGCTTGGTGCCTCACGTGAAGTAGTGGCATCGCTCGCCAGTAAGTCGGTGACCACGCCGATAGCGATGGAGGTGACTCAGGCGTTGGGCGGAATACCATCGCTCACGGCAGCCATCGTCGTGATAACCGGTCTGATAGGCGGTGTGGTGGGATTTAAACTCATGGCGGTAGGACATATATACAATCCTATGGCTAAGGGACTGTCGATGGGTGCGGCATCGCATGCTGTGGGCACCTCGGTAGCCATGGAACGCGACGAGTTTGTGGGGGCTTATGCCAGCCTTGGCCTCACGCTCAATGGCATACTGACCGCCATACTGACACCCACCATCGTTGAACTGATGAGCTGATACTGTCTTGCGAGATTCATGGCTTGGTTTGTGCATAACACCAATCTGTCATTAGGGAGAATTATGCTTTTTTAGAAAGAAAAAAGATAGTATTACGAAAAGATTGAGTATATTTGCATGAGAAATGAGGTGAGGGAAACTCCCCATTTGGATTAAAACTTTAAAAGTTACTATGCGATTAGGAATCATTGGAGCAGGGTGGATAGCTCAAAAGATGGCAGAGGCACTTGCCAACAAACCACATGGATGTGAGTGTTATGCTGTGGCTTCACGCTCACTGGAAAAGGCTGAAGCTTTTGCCAAACAGTTCTATATAAATAAGGTGTATGGATCTTACGAAGAACTGGTCAGCGATCCTGCGGTGGATATCGTTTATATCGCCACCCCTCACTCTCATCATTATCCTCATGCCCGTTTGGCTCTTGAACACGGAAAACCCTGTTTGGTGGAGAAAGCCTTTACTGCCAATGCCTGCGAGGCAGAACAGCTGTTGGCTTTGGCTCATGAGAAGGGACTCTTCATTACTGAGGCGATATGGACCCGTTATATGCCATTGTCGCATCGGGTGAAGGAGATTATGGATTCTGGCGTGATAGGTGAACCGCGTGTTCTGACAGCCACCTTATGTTATATGATGGAACAGAAAGAGCGTATCGTGCGCCCTGAACTGTGTGGCGGTGCATTGCTCGACCTCGGAGTCTATTGCTTGAATTTTGCACGTATGTATTTCGGTACAGATATTTGTCGCATGGTAAGCAATGTGCATAAGAGTGACACAGGAGTTGACATGCACGAGAGTATCTCGCTCTCATACCGTGATGGTCGTATGGCCAATCTCCAGTCGGGAGCTCTGTGTCTGAACGACCGCCAAGGCATTATCAGTGGCACGGAGGGTTACATTCGTGTGGATAATATCAACTGTCCAGAACTGATAGAGGTTTATCGCAACTATCAACTTGTCGCCTCTTACCATAAACCAGCAGATATGGTTAATGGCTATGAGTATCAAGTCATCGAATGTCAACGCTGTTTAGAGGCAGGACTCCTTGAATCGCCTATGATGCCTCACGCAGAGACACTTGCCATTATGCGACAGATGGACGCGCTGAGGAAAGAGTGGGGCGTGCATTACCCGATGGACTGATGGATGATGTGTATGGCAGATAGACAATGCCTGACGCTGCGATAGAACAGACCGAATGATAAATGGGGTATAACCCCTATGAAAAAGTATATAAAGTTGTTAAACAATAAAAAGTTGCCGAAAAGTTTGGCAGTTTCATTTTTATTTATCAATTTTGCACCGACATTTGCAAGTTGCCCAACTCGCTTGGGCTTCTGAGCCAATAGAGTTTGGCTCCGCATTTGTCTCTATTT
>NZ_NPIZ01000116.1:0-324 GCF_002251185.1 Prevotella sp. P5-126 | reverse complement strand
TTTCAAGGAACTGATGGTCAAAGTCAACATCGTATTCCTCAATTTCCTTCAACTCGCCTGTAGAAACCAAAGCGTTTATAAGCAATGTGTTGAGTTTGTCTGCAGTATTGAAATCATAGGTCTTGCCTTGGTCGGAAGTATAGGAGATGTTTTCCTGTGTCAGTTCCTTGATGGCTCTGAGGATGGTATCAGAGCTGCATGTACGAAGGGTAGGATGATACGAGAGATGGCGCATCAGTTGTGACGTTACATCTTCCACGCATGAGCCGCCACAGAAATAAACGCTCATCAGCGAACGGACTATCTCGCTGAACTGATATCCGA
>NZ_NPIZ01000115.1:0-787 GCF_002251185.1 Prevotella sp. P5-126 | reverse complement strand
AAATCGTCAGTGAGATAGAGAAGCATTGCAAACATTTCTACATCCGTGCCAACCGATGCAGTTCGCTCTACAATGACATCTTTGCTCTGAGAGGATGGAAGACGGAGGAGATTAACGGCATCCAGTTCGAACTCAATTCCATTCTCGTTGAGAAATGGGAAGGCAAGTGCTATCGTCTTGTCATCCAGAGACAAAGACGCAACAGTGGCGACCTTGACCTGTGGGAAGGCGAATACACTTACCGTTGTATTCTGACCAACGATTACAAGTCATCGACAAGGGACATTGTTGAATTCTACAATCTGCGTGGCGGCAAGGAACGTATCTTTGACGACATGAACAACGGATTCGGTTGGAGCAGGCTCCCCAAGTCATTCATGGCGGAGAATACTGTCTTTCTTCTGCTTACTGCATTGATACACAATTTCTACAAGACCATCATGAGCAGGCTTGACACCAAGGCTTTTGGGCTCAAGAAAACGAGTCGCATAAAGGCTTTTGTCTTCAGATTCATCTCCGTACCTGCCAAGTGGATCATGACTGCAAGGCAATACGTGCTGAATATCTACACAGAGAACCGAGCTTATGCAAAACCCTTCAAAACAGAATTCGGATAAGAATCCTTTCTTTCCGGTTTGAATCTGCGTATTACCTCAAGTCGCATCGTGGGGTAAGGGGATGGTGGCTACATATTGATGTTGTGCTGTTGCTTTTTACTGAAAGCTGCTACTAACGACTCATAAATCTACCCTTAATCGTGTATTGGATGATAGTTGCGGATTTTAGG
>NZ_NPIZ01000114.1:0-708 GCF_002251185.1 Prevotella sp. P5-126 | reverse complement strand
TGCCCCAGTTCGGGATAACCGAGTGTTTAATACAATATAAATACAGCGTGAATACGCCTCCTCCCCATACCATTAGGAGTGGGTAATAACAGAAGGCTGAAAGAAGTTGATTTGCCCTTAGAATAGTGACAGCTGTTTCGTGTCTTCGATGCAGTATCCTTGCAATGCCTTTGGCTTGTTGTCGAAGAAGCAATATGCTCCCAATGCTGAAATAAGGTTCATGATAAAGTTGCTTACAGATCTATGGCGTGAATGTACAATCTGTGCCGTATTCTTCAGCATGTCGTTAATGGTTTCGATAATGTATCTCTTGCGCAGCATCATTCTGTCATAGAACGGCATCAGCTTGTTTTTCATGTTTACGCGCAACCCTGTCACCAGCTGTATTCCATCCTCAAAGAGGAAGTCAAACAGCTTCTGCGAAATATAGCCTTTGTCAGCAAACAGCTTGCCATACAAACGTTTAGCAAGAACCTTGAACACATTCGGGTCCTTGTCGCTGACATTTGCACCAGTAAGTACAAACGCTATTATCTCGCCTCTGTCATTGCACGCAAGATGGAGCTTAAAGCCATGGCACCAACCCATTGTTCCTTTTCCGTCAGTGGCAATTCCCTTGAATACCTTATTGGCATATCTCCTGAGATTATGGCATACGGGTATCATCGTGGAATCAACGAATGTTATGCCAGTACATCTTCCGAAAGC
>NZ_NPIZ01000113.1:0-3548 GCF_002251185.1 Prevotella sp. P5-126 | reverse complement strand
CATGTACGAAGGGTAGGATGATACGAGAGATGGCGCATCAGTTGTGACGTTACATCTTCCACGCATGAGCCGCCACAGAAATAAACGCTCATCAGCGAACGGACTATCTCGCTGAACTGATATCCGATGATACTGCGGCATCTCTGACCCAGTGTTGAGTCGATAACGGGTGAAAGCATGGAGTCAAATTTCTCCATGATTGAAAAAATTCCTCCAAAAGGTGTGAGTTTTTCGAATTTTATTTGTACTTTTCAGCGCCTTGTTACGATTTTCGCTTGTTTTCTAATTGCAACACTAAGATAAGTGAAAAATCTGACACGGCAAAATCCTGGGCAACTTTTTGTTGCTCAGGAACTTATAAATAAAGTTAAATTATAGTGTTGCGGAATTAAGGGTATGGACTTTAATAAAGCTCGATTATTATATCTTATCGTATTTTTCCTGTATTCCGGCCTAAGTGTGTCCGGACAATCGATTCATGTTTCAGGAAGAGTACTTCAACAAAATACGCAAACACCTGTTGAGTTTGCTAATGTCGTTCTATTCAAACAAGATTCAGTCTTTCTGAAAGGAACAACGACAGACACTATCGGAAGATTTGAATTTGAAAATCTTCCCACAGATAATTATGTGCTGTCAGTATCCTGTTTAGGATTTGAAACAAAGCGGATTTTGATACAGAATCTGACGGAATCAGCACAAATAGATGTGTATTTGAATGAAAATGTTTTGTTACTTGGGGAAGTGGTGATTTCTGCTTCTTCCACAATAAACAAGATTAACCAACGGATTGTGTTCCCGACAAAATTGCAAATCAGCCATTCTGCCAACGGAATGCAATTGCTGAATACAATGATGCTTCCCGGCTTGAACATCAATCCGATGCTGAATACGATTTCATCATCCGACGGCGGGAAAGTCATTTTGCAGATTAACGGCGTAAATACCACGCCGGAAGAAATTCAGACCTTGCAACCCCGCCAAATCAAGCGGATAGAATATTCGGATTATGCAGGTATCCGATACGGACATGCTTCCAAAGTTATCAACTACGTGGTAGTAAGGGATGATAAAGGCGGTGTTGTTGGTGTGGATTTGATGAACTCGCTGAATATCCTTGCAGGGGGCGATGTTTTCTTTGCCAAATTCAACAAAGGAAAATCGGAATATGCTTTGAACTACACCGCAACGTTTCAACGCATCAACACGAATAACAGAAATCGCACAGGTAGTTATCAGTTTGAAAATTCATCCCCTATATTGAGGGAAGAAATCAGTGCCGGAGGTGATTATTCGTACCAAATGCATGATTTTTCGCTGACATACAACTATCAGCAGAGCGATTCGGCTTTTTTCAATGCCAAGTTGAAATATAATCTGAGCAATCAGCCTCACAACGATTTCAACAGTTTTCTAAAAGAGAATGGCACGGACAAAGGGTTGATTTTTGACGGAAGTCAGCAAAAAATTAATGTTCCTACCATCGACTTGTATTACCAGTATGGTTTACCCAAAAATCAGAAAATATATGCTAATGTGGTGGGGAGTTATGCGAACGCAGCATCTTCGCGGAATTACTGCGAATACAACGATGTTGATACTCTTTTCAGCGAACGTTCGGAACTGTTTTCCGATAAATATTCACTGATTGCCGAAGGCATATACGAAAAAGGATTTGCCCATGGAAATTTGAAATTCGGGATAAAACATATTCAGTCGTTTACAGAGCAGACAATTAATCAGGGCGAGGAATTCAAATCGGATTTGAATCAGGCGGAATCGTCGGTTTTTGCAGAGTGGTTTTATAGTAAGGGCAAATTCAGCTATAGCTTGGGACTTCGCCTGAATCGCCTGCATTTTTCCAATGTATCTGTTACCAAAAGCTATTACCATTTCTTACCCAAAGCGATGGTTGGCTATCGGTTCAGTGATAATTCTTTTATCCGGTATGATGCGGAGATGAGTCAAACGAATCCAACCCTGATGGAGTTGGCCGACACGGAAATCCGTCTTGACTCGTATCTTGCCGAGAAAGGGAATCTGTTGCTTCAACCGTACCTGAATCTGAATAATAATTTATATTACGAAAACAGAAAAGGGTTGTTCGCTTTCAATGCAAGCCTGCATCATCACTACAAACACAATCCTATCATGGAATCGAAAAGAGAACATGGAAATGTGTTCCTGACAATGCCCGAAAACATGAAAGATTGGAATAAGTATAATGCGGAGATAACATTGAAAGTAGGGATGATAAAAAACTTCCTGCAATTTTCGGTTACAGGAGGCTTCAACCACTTTGACAGTCGTGGGAACAACTATTCGCATACCCATTCTAATTTTTATTACAGGGCAGATGTTTTGGCAATGTATAAGAAATGGATGCTGATAGGCCAGCTACAGCCTTTTGACGAAAGGTTATACGGCGAAACCGTCATAAAGGATGGTAATTATCACTACTTGGCTATCCGGTACAATGCGACTAATTTTTCTTTTGGCATAGGTGCGTTCAATCCGTTTAAGAATGTTTCCCGAACCATTATGGAAAACAAAAATGCACAAGCGCCTTTCCGAAGAGAAAGTTTTAGCGATGCATCCCGAATTCTCGTTGCCACGCTCACTTGGAATTTTAATTTCGGAAAAACTCATCTTGTCGGTACTAAATCGCTGAATAATCAGGATACCGACTACGGAATCAAAGGAAGTTATAAGTAAGATTAGGTGTTGATTTCAACAAATTCTGTATTATGTATTTCTGGCAAATCTATCACTAATTATCTTTCAGCGACATGTTGTTGCTTCGCGTTCACTGAATCCTATCGGAATTCAGTGAACGCCTTTGTGTGTCGTCAACTGACGATATCATCCTTTTTTTTACTCAAAATCAATAAAAATGAAAGATAAGATAAAAAACATTGCAGAAAAATTAGAACATCAAATCAGGATGCATGAACTCGATTTAAATGACAGGATTAAAGATATTCCTCAAATAATATTGCTGTTGGAACAGGGGTTCTCGGAATTGAAAGAAATAGTTTCGTTTTATAAGTTCAAAAGTGAAATGGATGAAATATTCTTTTTCAAGATAATAAAACCCAAGTTTTTTAGTAAACTAATCTATTACAGGAAAGTGTATAACATCGAAATGATGCGCCCCAACGGACAAGATTGTGTGCTGAAAAATTATTTCATCAATGAACTGAATCAGTTAGAGAATTTCTACAATAAGAACATTGATTTCTATAAATACTACCGTTCGGGAAGTATGCATTTGGATAAGTACTTTTTTCTGAGAGGAAAACAAGATATTCAAATGACAATGGAAACATTTTATTTTGAAAGAGACCCTAATTTTTCTACGATTTGCGATTTTAAAGTTGCAAAAATAGTAGCAAACGAAATGTTGCGAATTTATCTGAATCCTAAAATCCGCAACTATCATCCAATACACGATTAAGGGTAGATTTATGAGTCGTTAGTAGCAGCTTTCAGTAAAAAGCAACAGCACAACATCAATATGTAGCCACCATCCCCTTACCCCACGATGC
>NZ_NPIZ01000112.1:0-2678 GCF_002251185.1 Prevotella sp. P5-126 | reverse complement strand
ATCTCATATTCGGGGGAGAAGGTTGGGGCTGTTCCGTCTGCATATCCGCTTTCATGGCCTTCTTTCCAAGTAAAAGTGTTTCCTGAAATTGATGAATACCAAGGCTCAGTAGCTCCCCAAGCAAAATAGTCACCATAAGCATATTCATTTGCGGCAAGACCATCTTCTGTTAGGTTGGATTTGGCGAATATTACTTTGTAATTCTTCTTCTTGATAGTTATTGTCAATCCCAAATCTACCTCTTGGCTGGAATCAACAATACCTCTTGGACCAGCCCAATAATCTCCATCTGTAGCAAACGTTCCAAGATTCAAAGCTTTGCTACGAACAAACGTAATATCTTGTGTTACTTTACGCATATAATTTTGGTTTTCAGTAACAAATGTCAGTGTCCAATTTTTAACTAATGTTACTGCAGGAACTGCTATGTAATAAGCACTTCCATTTGTGATTGTGCCAGAAAGAGTTATGGAATAAAACAGTTCTTTAGAACCGGTGAAATCGATATAAGGATTGTTTGGATCTTCAATATTTATTTTCCCCTTACCAGCAAGAGGTTGGGTCTTGTTGGCTGCACGTAGAATAATCTTTTTGCAATCGAACAGTGGAGTTACCTTAATGAAGCCAACGGCATTCTTAAACTGCAAAGTCGTTGTATTGCTTTTTGCAATCATAAGAGCTGCCTTTGGGTCAAAACCACCAGCTACGGCGTTCTGCTCATCAGGGAGCACTATATTGCTGACAGATTTTCTATCATAGCTAAGTGTAGCTCCTTCTGTATATGGATAAACAGCAACGTAAGATTCAGATTCGTAACATTTTCCAGTAAATGAGCCAGATTTCTGTCCATCACTTCCTGCATTTAATATAAACTGGTTGTTGCCATCTCCATCAAATATGCTTATGGCATCTCCAGACTCCCACAAAATAGTTTTGCCTTCCGGACCCATCGCCGCCTTAGTAGTAGTTCCTTCATTTTCTTGCGTACAAGTAAATGTTGTAACTACGGAAGAATTGTCATTTACGTCTTGTACTGTTTCGTCATCGGAAGTACAAGAATATATTGACATCACAATTAATGCCAACGGTAATGTTTTGAATATCTTTTTCATCTTAATCCTTAAATTTTCAATATTAATAGTTAAACACATCTTCTTCGATTCCTTCTGTTTCTCCTTGTCCACTTCCCGCAAAAGATACCTCAACCAAGCGCACCGGGCGCACCGGAAGTCCTATGTAGTAAAAGTATATGAATTCCTGCGGATTGCCACCACGTATAGTGAAGTACAGGTAATATGGTTTAGTGCTCGAGTTGGCTGTGCCTGACCAGTAGTAGCCGAAATCGCCGACATTGTTGACCTCTCTACCGGCGGAGCCAGCTGCAGGCAAGAAGATATAAGTATTAGGATCGTCTTTCTTGCTTATCTTCATTCCTTTGATTCCACTTATTGTGTTATATCTCATATTTCCATCAGGTCCCCAATAGACCTTATTTTTATTGGCATCCCACAATGCCTTCCATATCTCTGTTGTTGGCAACTGCCAGTCACCACCGAGAATCTGGCGTGCGGCATCGTCTGACGAGGATAATACATCATTTGCCTTGTATGTTTTGCTTAAGGTTGGGGCATTAGCTTTTGTAAAGCCTGCTTCTTTGCCTGGTTTCCACGTTTGTGTCGCTGAATAATACCAAGGCATAGTAGCTCCCCAAGCAAAGTAATCACCATAATCATATTCATTTGCGGCAAGACCATCTTTTGTGAGGTTGGATTTGGCGAAGATTAATCTATAGTTTTTTCCATTAATTTCAAACACTCCCATATCAACTTCTTGGTCGGCTCTAACTATATCTCCACGGGGATCATAATCCCCTGTGGTAGCAAACTCACCAAGGTTGGTCACCTTGTTGCGAGTGAAAGTGATGGGGTTTGTTCCCTTGCGGGAATATACTTTACCATCAGACGCTGTGAATTGTATAGTCCAACCAGCCTTAAGTGTAACTGGGGGTACTGCAATATAGTAGTATTTGTTTGCCTTGATGTCTCCTCTCAGTGTGATGGCATAATCCTTTGTTTCCGAAAGATCAAGTGTTGGTTTTCCGTTGTTATAAGAGACTGTGCCAGTACCTGCCAATACCGCAGAGTTGTCAAAAGCCTTTAAATCTATTCTTGTGCAATTGAAAGTAGGTTTCACTTTTACATAGCCTACGACATTCTTAAAATTCAACGTGTTGCTATTGCTCTGAGCCATCATTAATGCAGCATTCTTATCGAAGCTGTTATCGGTAGCGGTTTGAGTGGCTTTAAGGGTTACTTTCTCTACTGATGTGCCTGAGAGTGTTGCCTCTGACTGGTAAGGATATACAGCGGTATAAGTTTCCGCTGATGCAGCCACACCTTGGAAGGTCGCACTCTTTGTCCCTGCACCATTCTTCAAAGTAAACTGATTATTCTTTGTCCCATCAAAGATGCTTATTTTGTCGTCTGATTCCCAATTGATGACTTTACTATCAGAGGTTGAAATAGCTGCCCTTGTTGATTGTTCGTCACCCTCTTGCGTTGCAGTAAAGGTCATTACCTTTGTCGCACTCTCATTTTCAATTGTAGTGTTGTTGTCCTCCGACGAACATGACGCAAAGGACACGATGGCTGCAAAAGCCATCATAGATTGAATATATT
>NZ_NPIZ01000111.1:0-96348 GCF_002251185.1 Prevotella sp. P5-126 | reverse complement strand
AATGTGCAAAGATAAACATAAAATTCCGATTTATAGGGTTCTTTTGAAAAAAATAGCCTTTAGCATGTATATTTTTCATGAATTTATACTACCTTTGCGTTACAAAAGTTAACACCAAATACATTTTAAATATGAGAGTTATTATTGAATCTGATTATCAGAAATTGTCGCAATGGGCTGCAGAACACGTTATTGAGCGTATTAATGCTGCCAAACCTACCAAAGAACATCCTTTTGTACTCGGTTTGCCAACTGGTTCTTCACCAGAGGGAATGTATGCTTGTCTGGTAAAAGCCAACAAGGAAGGCCGTTTGTCGTTTAAGAATGTGCTGACATTTAATATGGATGAGTATGTAGGATTGCCTGAAAGTCATCCTGAAAGCTACCATTCGTTTATGGCTCGTAATCTTTTTGACCATATTGATTGTCCGAAAGAGAATATCCATATTCTTAATGGTAATGCAGAAAATCTTGCAGAAGAGTGTGCTCGTTATGAGCAGATGATAGCCGAAGCAGGTGGTATAGATCTTTTTATTGGGGGTATAGGTCCTGATGGTCATATTGCTTTCAACGAACCTTATTCTTCGTTGACATCTCGCACTCGTGTCAAGACATTAACAACCGATACGATTATTGCCAACTCTCGTTTCTTTGACAATGATGTAAACAAGGTGCCCAAGTTGGCGCTTACTGTAGGTGTTGGTACTGTGATGGATGCTCGCGAAGTGATGATTCTCGTCAACGGCCACCATAAGGCTCGTGCCATGAAGGCGGCTGTAGAGGGTGCTGTTACTCAGGAGTGGACTATTTCTGCCCTTCAGATGCATCAACATGGTATTATCGTGGCTGATGAACCAGCTGCTGACGAACTGAAAGTTGCCACCTACAAGTATTTCAAGGATATAGAGAAAGACAATCTGTTGTAATCAGACAATTGCGATGAATGTCAAAGGCGAATAGCTGTCAGACTTTCGTCGTCTGAAGACAAACGGACAGATAAACGCAAGCAGGATTATCGAAAATGATAATCCTGCTTGTATTTTATCCTCTTGTTTGTATGGTACATCCCCAATCAATATAGGAATTGGAATGTGTACGATTGGAGTTGATGTGCTATTGTTTCAGTTTGAAAGAGTTTTCGATGCTGGTCACTTCTTCTACAAATGCCTTATCAACTTTCATGCGCTGGTCTATCGTATTGCAGCTGTGAATGACTGTTGAGTGGTCGCGACCACCTACCAACTGTCCAATTCTCGATGCAGGCATCTTGGTGTATTTCTGTGCGAAGTACATGGAGAGTTGTCGGGCAATTACAAATTCGCGTTTGCGAGAACGGCTCATTACGTTGGGTTGGGTGACATTATAGTGTGCGCATACCTTTTCGATGATATCGTCGATGGTCAGGGGACGGTTGTCCACCTTCACGGCACGTTTGATGACACGTTCAGCGAGGCGCATGTCAATATCGCTATTATATACAATAGAGTATGCCATCAATGAGTTGACCACTCCTTCCAATTCACGTACAGAACTATTGGCGGTTTCGGCAATAAACTGAATGACGTCGGCAGGGAATTTTAGACCGTCACGGCGACATTTGGTATTGAGGATGTCAATGCACAATTGCACGTTGGGTTTATGCAATTCGGCTATCATACCACATGAGAAGCGAGTCAGCAAGCGATCCTTCACACCTACCAAATCAACTGGTGGACGGTCGGCAGCCAATATAATCTGCTTTCCACAACGGAACAGATGATCGAATACGTGGAAGAATGTGTCGAGGGTCTTGGTGGCTGCAGCCCATTCCTGAATGTCGTCAACGATGAGCACATCGATGGTTTGATAGAAATGAATGAAGTCGTTGACCGCGTTATGACGTACCGCATCGGTATATTGCACTTGGAATAATCTGGCAGATACGTAGAGTACTCGTTTCTGTGGATAAATCTCTTTGCAGCGCACACCAATAGCATTTATAAGGTGTGTTTTACCGCTACCTGACGGACCGTAGATAAAGAATGGATTGAAAGTGGTGCGTCCGGGGTGCTCGGCAATGGAGAGACCGATGGTGCGTGGTAACTTGTTGCTATCGCCTTCGATGTATCGCTGGAAGTTCTTATGGGGATCCAGTTGTGGATTTAAATCCTGTGGGGTTGCTGCATCGAGGGTGGTGGGGGATTGGTTGGCACGTGTTGAAACCTTTGGCTTGTCGATAGCAACAGATTCGCTACCTTCTTCGTCAACGGTAAGACCGTGTGCTTTGTCAACCACAACACGATATTTCAGCGCAATATTAGTGCCGAAACAGCGATGCAGTACTTTGCTTAGCAATTCCACATAATACTGCTCCAATACTTCATAGACGTAGCGGCTTGGTATTTGCACGACAAGTGTCCTGTTGTCTTCGTCGTAAGAGTCGAAGACAATAGGTTCAAACCATGTTTTGTACTGTTGCTCAGAAACGTTATCTCTTATTAGCGAGAGGCAGTCGTTCCAAAGCAGTCTAGGAGCTTTGTCCATTATGGAATTTCTTTTGTATTTATAGTTAAAAGATACGGTTGCTTTTCGTTAAGCGGATACAAAGTTCGCACTTTTTTTTCAATTAACCAAATCTTTATTTTTTGTTTGTTATATATATATTCCTCTAACTGCCTATTCCTGTGGTATTTACGGGATATGGCTTATTTCTGTAGTCGTGAAACACTATTGTAATAATGTAACTCCTTATATAATAGTCTATTAACGCCGTGACTCAAGACCTATTGCAGGTCTGTTCTGCTATCTCTCAGATGGTCACGAAATCGTCTGATAACGAGCATAAGACCTGTCTTTTTAGGTCATGTGCTTCTGATGGTTGTTATTTAGACTAATTAAAAACAAGCATCTCTCTTATTTATCCTTCTTTCCGAACACAGAGAAGTGTACGTAACGCTTAGGATGTACTTTCAAGTCGATGAGTAGAGAATCTGCACTTGCAGCAGTTGAACTGAGTCTGTAGTAGAGTTGTGGATCGCTCATGAGCAGTCCGAGTGTGCCCTCTTTGCTGTTGAGCCTGTTGGTCATTTGCTCTACGTTATCCAGCGTTTGGTTGACTTTTGCCGTCATAGTGGCAATATCCACGGCGCTGAGGTTTGCTGTGAGTTGCTCTGTATTGGTGAGAACTCCATCTGCTTTTTTCATAACCGATGGGACATCTCTGTTCAGACTGGCAGATAGTGATTTGAGTTCTACGCTTGTTTTATTGAGATTGTCGGTCATTCCTTCCACGTTGTGCAGGGTGTTGCGTAGTGCAGGGTCTGCCAATAGGATGTTGAGGCTTGCCATGATGGAGTCGAGTTTTGGGAGCATACGTTCTACGGTCGGCATCATTTGTCCCACTTGGTTCATGAGTCCCAGTTCCATTCCGCCTTTGATAGAGTCGCCGGCAGTCATGAGTTGTGTGGGGTTGCCCGACAGAATCAGGTTGATTTTGATATTGCCGAGCAGATCACTTGCCAGTTCGGCACGTGATCCGACTGGTATGCGCATGGCTTTATCAAGTCCTACAACAGCCACGATATTGTTGGGGTCGTTGTAGTTATAGTCTATGCGTTCCACGACACCTACTTTATATCCGTTGGCATAGACAGGCGATGAAGCCGACAGTCCACTTACATCGTTGAACACGAGATAGTAGGTGTTGGTGTTTGAGAATATGTTGAGTCCTTTAAGAAACTGCAATCCATAGAAAAGCACGAGTATGCCGAAGATGGCAGTTAGTGCGATTTTGACTTCTTTTGTGAAAAATTTCATATTTAAGTTTTTTCTTTATTTCTTGTTTTTGTTTCTTCTGTATTCTTGTATTGCTTGTTGCACATTGGCCCTACGTCCGTCTTTGAAGGCGATGATGAATGCTTCGGGGAAGCGTTCTGATAATGACTTGCGGAGTTGGTAAATCTCCTGATAGTCGGTTGATGCGCCTACGGTATATTTGAACATGCCGTTTTCTTCGTAATAATCTACGTTTTCCAAATCTTTCAGCATGGGGCTGTTTGGATTCTGACGAGCTGAACTGGCAAGTATCTGTACCTTGAATATGGGTTGTCCGCTTGTCTGTTGAGGTGTGAAAACGGTATTTGCTGGTTTCTCAACCGTCTTTACTGTTGGTTTTGTCGCAGTTTTTACGGTTTCTGCTTCAGTCTTTTGTACTGGTTTTGCCGCAGTTTCGGCATTTTGTTCCGCCTTTGGGGTTGGTGTAACAACGGTTTTGTCGTGACGTACTTCTGTCTTATGAACGGGTTTTTCTACTGGTTTTACTTCCGCCTTTGGTGTTGGTTTTGAAGCCGGCATTATTGGTTCTCCTTGTTGAGAACTGTCTTTCCCTGTCTGGTTATTGCGAGTTGGATCTGCCATGAGGATAGAATCCACATCGGTTGATGGCTTTTTATTGTTGTCGTCAACGGTTGTTCTTCCTGCTCTGGCGTTGGCCAGTTCCTGCAATACCTGATTTTTTTGCGTCTTGTTGTCTGTTTTTGGCTTTGCCTGCGGTATGTTGTTTGCCAGCGGTTTGTTGTCCGTTTTGTCGTTTTTGGTCTTTGGCGCTTGTTGTTTTTGGCTTGGCGTGGCTATTGTCGGCACGTTTACCTTTTCCGGTTCCTGTATTTGGTATGAAGGTTGTGTTGCCGCGTCTGATTTTTTTTTAAAGTCGAGAAATGCTTGATAGATGCCGAAACCGAGTTTGTCAATACCGTCTTTAGAGTTCAGAAAGCGCTCTTCGTCTGCAGTAGAGATGAAGCCTAACTCGATCAGACAACTGGGCATCGATGTTTCGCGGAGTACAAGAAATCCGGCTTGCTTAACGCCTTTGTTGGGTCTGTTGGCTGATGCGCATGTGTGGCGTTGTACTGCTCGGGCCAGTTCGACGCTTTTCTCCATGTTTTTGTCTTGTATGAGTTCAAACATTATATAGCTCTCGCTTGACCGTGGGTCGAATCCCTGATAGCGTTGCTTATAGTCTTTTTCCACGAGAATAACTGAGTTTTCTCGTTTAGCTACCTCTAAGTTGTCGTTGGCTCTATGCATACCGAGGGTATAGGTTTCAAGTCCTCGTGCTATGCGTCCACCGGGTAGTGAGTTGGTGTGTATGGAGATAAAGAGGTCTGCTTTGTTTCTGTTGGCTATGTCAGCACGTGTGTGCAACGGTATGAAAATATCTGTTTTGCGAGTATAGATGACTCTTACGTCTGGGCAGTTGTTTTCTACGTATTTTCCGAAGGCGAGTGCAACATTGAGGTTGGTGTTTTTTTCCTTAGAAAAAGAGCCTACTGCACCAGCGTCGTGACCGCCGTGACCTGGGTCGATGACAAGGGTGAATCTATCTTTGGCGGCTGCCTGTAAGGCCGTCGCCACCATTAATAATAATAGGTATAAGGTATTCTTTTTACACATATTAATTGTTTACCGTTTGCAAAAGTACGCATTTTCAGTCAAAAACCAACTGCTAAAGCATAGTTTTTTGCTCATTTGTCATAATTACCCTTACTCCGGCTCCCTCGCAATCAGCTCCCATCGGTGGGTTTTTCTTGATGATGTTGAGGTCGATTTTTGTAATGTTGGGGTATGTGTCGAAGAGTTTTTTGCAGATTCTTCCCGCCAGATGTTCAATCAGCTTTGATGGAGTCTGCATCTCCTGACTTATTGTTTGATAGACGTCTGCATAACTGATGGTATGGCTCAGATCATCAGTTTGCATGGCATGAGTGAAGTCGTATCCTATCTGGATGCTAACCTCATAATCGTTTCCGACGGTCTGTTCCTGCGGCATGACGCCGTGGTAGGCATGGAAGCGAGCTTTGTTGATGATGATGCTCGTATCAAATGGTGTCTTCATTCTCCTTTTCTGTGAAGGTTCCATCGTTGACGTATTTCTTGAGTGCACGTTCCACGCCGATCTTCCATGTATTGATGCTTTCGTTTTGGAGCTGGAGCGACCCTACCAGTTTTACCACATGTGCGATGGGCATGCGGTAGCGCAGCACACCAGAAATCAGTTTTGCGTAGTTCCAGTATTCTGGGTTGAACTTCTCAGATAGTCCTTCAACGGTTGTTTTGTATCCTCGTTTGTTGACGAACTGGAAGTCATAACGCTTTGTTCCATCTTCGTTTACCTGTTTTACGATTTTTCCGTGTGTGACCGATTTAGGCAACATAATGCCTTCGTCGTCGTCTTGCAGACCAGTAAAAATCTCGTAAGGGTATCCGTCGAGCAGTCCTACGAGTGCCACCCATTTGTCTTTATTGTTTTGAAAGCGCACCACGTCACATTCCAGTTCCTTAGGCCTGACCTCTGTCACTTCTGGTCTCGCCGCCTTGTTGACTACGTGTGAAATCAGTTGGAACATGAAGTTTGCCTGTTCCGGTTCTAGTGCGTTGAGACATGTGTGTAGTATCTGGCTCATAGAGTCAGCGTTTATGATATGTCCGATAGACGTACTGATATCGGCCAATTTACCTGCCACATTCAGCACTTCGTCTGTCTTGGCTGGTGTTTGTTCGTTTATCTTTTCTGTTTGCATACTCATTTTGCAAAGGTACGAATAAGCGAGCGTAATACAAAGAAAAAACTCGTTTTTTCTTTTATTACCGAGTGCAAGTGCCTTGGACGCTTAGCGTCAGAGGTAAGAATAAGCGAGCGTAATACAAAGAAAAAACTCGTTTTTTCTTTTATTACCGAGCGTAAGTAGCTTGGACGCTTAGCCTCATAAGGCATTTATATAGACCTAAAGTCCAAATACAAACTTATTATGGGTTGCGGAAAATTTACATTTGCTGTTCGATAGATTCTGAAAGTTCAAATTTATATAAGCGGTAAATCTACGCTAAGTTTATAATGAAACTATTGGAGTTCCTGACTTCTCGATGCCTTCTCGATGTGTTCGGGATGCATTCGGGATGTGTTCGGGATGAAGGTGCTAAAAGAAACAGAGGCGGTAAGTCCCAAGTTCCTCCCATGTAAGTCCCAAGTAAGTCCCATTTTTTGCAGAGGGAATGGGAAGACGAAGGGAGGGGGGAGGGAGAAGAGTGTAATTGTTGCCTATGCGAGGATGTTACGCAATAACAACCATCGGGAAGTCGTATAAGCGTTTAAAATACAGACAAAATGGCATAAATATCTGCCTAAATGGCGCAAAATACAGTTCGGCACAAGTGTTGAATAATAGATAAGTGAACAAGTAACAACAGAAACAAAAATAATTAGGAGGACAAGAATATGACATTTGACAAGTTTACAATCAAAGCACAAGAGGTGGTGCAAGAGGCCGTCAATACTGCTCAGATGAATGGGCAGCAGACCATTGAACCAATCCATGTGCTCAAAGGTATTCTGACGAAAGCCAAAGACGTATCGACTTTCATCTTTCAGAAGTTGGGAGTCAATGCCAATCAAGTAGCTATGCTCGTAGATCAGGAGATTCAGCATCTGCCCAAAGTACAAGGCGGACAGCCCTATTTGTCTAACGATGCTAATAGCGTGCTCACCAAAGCCATGGATACTGCCAAGCAGATGGACGACGAATTTGTTAGCGTAGAACCTATCTTGTTGGGGCTGTTGACCGTGAATAGTACTGCCAGCCGTATTCTTCGCGATGCGGGTTGCAACGAGAAAGACATGCGGGCTGCGATTCAAGAGCTACGCCAAGGACAGAAGGTGCAGAGTCAGAGTGGTGACGAGAATTTCCAAAGTCTTGATAAATACGCCAAAAATCTGGTAGAGCAAGCACGCTCAGGCAAACTCGATCCTGTCATTGGACGTGATGAGGAAATACGTCGCGTGTTGCAGATTCTATCGCGCCGTACCAAGAACAACCCTATATTAATAGGTGAACCTGGTACTGGTAAGACCGCTATCGTAGAGGGATTGGCTCAGCGTATAGTACGTGGAGATGTACCTGAGAATCTGAAAGACAAACAGCTCTACTCACTCGATATGGGTGCGCTGGTGGCTGGTGCGAAATATAAAGGTGAGTTTGAAGAACGACTCAAAAGCGTCATCAACGAAGTGACCAAGAGCGAAGGACGCATCATCCTTTTCATCGATGAAATACATACCCTCGTGGGAGCAGGTGGAGGCGAAGGCGCTATGGATGCAGCAAACATCCTTAAACCAGCATTGGCTCGTGGCGAACTGCGTGCCATTGGTGCTACTACGCTCAATGAGTATCAGAAGTATTTCGAGAAGGATAAGGCATTGGAACGCCGTTTCCAAACCGTCATGGTAGATGAACCAGATGAGCTCAGCGCCATTTCTATCCTGCGTGGACTAAAAGAACGCTATGAAAACCACCATAAGGTGCGTATTCAAGACGATGCCTGTATTGCCGCCGTGAAACTCTCCGAACGATACATTAGTGACCGCTTCCTGCCTGATAAAGCCATCGACTTGATGGATGAGGCTGCAGCCAAACTACGTATGGAGCGCGACTCTGTACCTGAAGAACTCGATGAAATCACTCGACGCCTCAAACAACTGGAGATTGAACGTGAAGCCATCAAACGCGAAAACGATCAGCCCAAACTACAACAACTCGACAAGGATATTGCCGAGTTGCGCGATCAAGAAAAACAATATCGTGCAAAATGGGAGGGAGAAAAAGCGTTGGTCAACAAGATACAAGAGGACAAACAGCAGATAGAAAACCTCAAACTGGAGGCTGAACGTGCTGAACGTGAGGGTAACTACGAACGTGTGGCAGAAATCAGATACAGCAAACTCAAAATGCTCGAAGATGATATCAAGCACATTCAGGAACAACTCAAGAGCACACAAGGCGGAGAAGCTATGGTGCGCGAAGAAGTGACCGCCGACGATATTGCAGAGGTGGTAAGTCGTTGGACCGGCATTCCTGTAACTCGTATGATGCAGAGCGAACGTGAGAAACTGCTCCATCTGGAGGAAGAACTCCATCATCGGGTTATCGGTCAGGATGAGGCCATTCAAGCTGTGAGTGATGCCGTGCGCCGCAGTCGTGCTGGTCTGCAAGACCCTAAACGGCCAATAGCATCGTTTATCTTCCTCGGTACTACCGGTGTTGGTAAAACCGAACTCGCCAAAGCGTTGGCAGACTATCTGTTCAACGATGAAACCATGATGACGCGTATTGATATGAGCGAATATCAAGAGAAATTCAGCGTTTCGCGCTTGATTGGTGCGCCGCCGGGATATGTTGGCTATGATGAGGGCGGACAACTGACAGAGGCCGTGCGTCGCAAACCATATTCTGTGGTGCTCTTCGATGAGATAGAGAAGGCCCACCCAGATGTGTTCAACATCCTGTTGCAGGTGCTCGATGACGGTCGCCTTACTGACAACAAAGGACGTACGGTAAACTTTAAGAACACC
Organism: Prevotella sp. P5-126; assembly: GCF_002251185.1. Lineage (NCBI taxonomy): Bacteria > Pseudomonadati > Bacteroidota > Bacteroidia > Bacteroidales > Prevotellaceae > Prevotella > Prevotella sp. P5-126. The sequence goes on along the minus strand of NZ_NPIZ01000111.1, from coordinate 86,966 downwards.
ATCATCATCATGACGTCAAATCTGGGTAGCCAGTTTATCCAGCAGGAGTTTGAGAAACTCAACGCCACCAACCGAGAAAGCATCATCGCCAATACGAAGATGCAGGTGATGGATATGTTGAAAAAGACCATCAGACCGGAGTTCCTCAACCGTATCGACGAGACCATCATGTTCTTGCCGCTTACCAAAGCGGAAATAGCAAACGTGGTTCGGCTCCAGATGAATGCGGTCAAGAAGATGCTCGAACCACAGGGCTTTACGCTCCGCGTTACCGATGCAGCTATCAACTATCTTGCCGATCAGGGATACGACCCCGAATTTGGTGCTCGACCTGTAAAGCGTGCCATCCAACGACTGGTGCTCAACGACCTGTCGAAAAGGATATTGGCCGAGGAAGTCAGTCGCGAACAGCCAATCACAATCGACGCCAACGGTGCAGGATTGCAGTTCCGCAACTGATCAACGGACAGTATATCATCAATCATTCTGTTACGGTATCGCCTGTAATACATACAGACGGTATCGTTTTTTTATGTTTGTAGAGTACTCTCGTTCGGGAACAAAAAAGAAATTTGCGTATTTCTTTTTGTATTCCGCTCACTTATTCGTACCTTTGTTCCCATAATATTAATAATGTATAATGCAATATGAAGAATCTTTTGACCCGTACATCAATACGCAAATATAGTGATAAACCAGTTGAAGAAGCCTTGCTCGACCGCTTGATGAATGAGGCGGCACGAACACAAACCATGGGAAATCTACAACTCTATAGTGTTGTGGTGACTCGTTCTGACGAAATGAAACGAAAACTCGCACCTGCACATTTCAATCAACCCATGGTGACTGAGGCGCCGGTAGTACTCACCATCTGTGCCGATTTCCATCGCACATCTGTCTGGGCACGTCAGCGAAAAGCCGTTCCTGGGTACAATAATTTCCTGTCGTTTGTCAATGGAGCCATCGATGCACTACTCTATACGCAGACTCTCTGCAATCTTATGGACGAAGAGGGACTCGGTTACTGCTACTTAGGAACTACCGTCTATATGCCACAGATAATTATCGATACACTCAATCTGCCGCAACAAGTAGTACCTTTGGCAACTCTGACCGTTGGATGGCCTGCCGAAAAACCACAGCAGACTGACCGACTGCCCTTGGATAGCTTTGTCCATCGGGAGATCTACCACGACTATACGGCTGATGACATCAACAGATATTATCAATTGAAAGAGAGTTTGGAAGAAAACCAAAACTTCTGCAAAATCAACAATAAAGAGACTTTGGCGCAAATATTTACCGATATTCGCTATACGAAGAAAGATAATGAGGCGATGTCTGCCGGACTCATGGAAGTGCTCCGCAAACAGGGTTTCATGGAATAAAATAGCTCATGAAAAAACAAGTAAAGACTGCATCTGCCTTTCTGATGCTTATATTGGGCCTCGTCATTCTGGCCATGACAACCTGTCGCGGATCTCATAACAAGCCGCAACAGGTTGCCAACGATACACTCGGAGTGATGGTCATGCAGATACAGAAATGTAGCAGACTCTATACTGCAGAGGCTCAGGTGCGTAAAATAGTGACGCAAGACGATCAGATGCGCTTGCAGGGATCTATCTTCAGTCATAAGTTTGACGTTCATGTACCTGGTTCTGAACGAAAAGTTGCAATCCCCATCGATGCTACTGTTAAGGCTTACATTGACTTTGGATCTTTCAGCAAAGAGAATGTGGTGCGACATGGCGACAGAATAGAGATAATCTTGCCAGACCCGCAGATGGTGATGACCAGCAGCCGTATAGATCACGAACACATGAAAGAACATGTGTCATTGGCTCGCAGCAACTACTCTGATAAAGAACTGGCGCAACTCGAACAGCAAGGACGCGATGCCATCATCAAGGATATTCCCCAGCTGGGACTTATAGAAACGGCGCGACTTAGTGCTGCCAATATCCTAATACCGATGCTGAAGGATATGGGCTTTGCCGAACAGCATGTTACGGTGACTTTTAGAAAAGATTTCAATGTCGACAAACCACAGTTGAAAGTGGTGTCCTCTGACGTCGAACAACAATAGTGATGAATTATGATACGAACAATAAAACGAATCGGCATCTGTCTTATCCTATTAGCCTTTCTGGCTTTTGGAGGATGGGTGTTCTGGATGAACAAGGATAACGAGGTGGCTGTAGAACCACAACAGCAAGTGGAACTATCGCCTACACAGGTGCGCTCCATAGAGGCAATAGGTCAATGGGAGTTTCTTGCCGTTAGCGACGAAGAATTGGTAGATACTATTCGCAAAGGCTTCTTCTCCGACGATCAGTTGACACGAATCTATTATGGCACACTTCGCCTGGGGGTTGATATGAGTCGGGTACAGGAAGGATGGGTCACCATGCGTGGCGATACTATTGTCTGTACGTTACCTCCTGTGCAGTTGCTCGATAAAAATTTCATAGACGAAGCGCGTACACGTTCTTTTTATGAGAGTGGGAAATGGAGTAATGCCGACCGCGAAGCACTCTATCTTAAGGCTTGCGACATGATGCGTCGTCGCTGTCTGACCGCTCAGAATATGAATACCGCACGTGACAACGGGCGCACACAGTTCCGACATTTGCTTCAAACCATGGGCTTTGACAAGGTCGTGGTTAAGTATGAAGATAATTAATCAGACAGTTCCAATAGCCTTATGACCCTATTGGCGATAATCTGTTTTTATGGTCTATAAAAAACAAATAGGTCATTATAGGTGTGTTTAATCCGCGGTCATGCATGTAATATAATGACCGATTGAAGATAGATAAGTGAAAAGGGAAGAGCTATGCTCTTCCCTTTTCTCAGATGATTATTGTACCAATCGGTCTTGGCAACCGAAATGGAATGATGATAATATCTTTTCTTTTTTGGTCTTATTCAAACAATCAGACTTTGTGATTATTCAACCACGATGGGCTTGTATTTTGGAACGAGCACCTTCATAATAGTCCAACCAATGATGTAAGCTATGGCACAGATGCAGAAAACAATCATGTAGCCTGCAGGTTTGCCTTCAAAACCGAAGAAGGTGAAGTCTGCACCCTGCTGTTCTGCAAAGGTAAAGAGCTTACCCGAACATTTGTTGATAAGCATCGACCCCAGTCCTCCAGCCATAGCACCGATACCGGTAATAGTGGCAATAGTAGATTTCGGGAACATGTCGCCAATGGTTGAGAACAGGTTGGCTGACCATGCCTGATGACCTGCACCTGCAAGGCCAATGATGATGGCGGGCCACCATGCGGGGTCGATAGGAGAAGCCTCCCATGCTGCCAGAGGCTGAGCAAGCAGAGCAGTCATCGGGAAGAATGTGAAGAGCAACATAGCACGCATGCGACCTGCATAGGCTCCCATACCCTTCTTCTCAACAAAGTATTTGGGCAGATATCCACCAAAGATGGACAATACGGTTACTATGAAATAGAGGGTGAAGATGAGCAACTGGCCCATACCTGACGATGATTTGTAGCCAAACTGGTCAGAGAAATAGGCAGGAGCCCAGAACAGGAAGAACCACCATACACCGTCGGTCATGAATTTACCCACGATGAATGACCATGTCTGACGATAAGTGAAGCAGTTGAGGAAGCTGATCTGTGGACCTTCGTCGTCTGCATCCTTAGGATCTGCATCGGTTTCGGCATCCTGATTGATATAAGTGAGCTCTGCAACATTCACATGGTTGCTCTTGTTGGGTTTCTCATAGAATACTACCCAGAAGCCCATCCATACAAAACCGAGCACACCGATGATGATGAATGCCATCTCCCAACCGAACCACTCTGCCAATGGGGGAATAGACAGCGGGGCGACAAGAGCACCTACTGATGCACCGGCATTAAAGATAGATGTGGAAAATGCACGGTCTTTTTTCGGGAAATACTCGGCTGTTACCTTAATAGCGGCAGGGAAGTTTCCTGATTCACCCATCGCCAATACCGAACGGCAGAACAGGAAGAGATATACGCTGATGGTGGCTATCGACAAGGCTGTGGCAGATCCAGCTTGTACGGCACGAAGTGCTTCTACCGAGTCAAGACCTTCATACTTCATCGTTATCCAACCGCATACTGCATGGAGACATGCACCCAGCGACCATACGAAGATAGACCAAAGGTATCCTTTCTTAGTGCCCATCCAGTCGATAAACTTACCGGCAAACAGACAGAATACGGCATACAGGATGGAGAATACTGCCGTAATCGTACCATAATCGTCGTCGGTCCAATGAAATTCAGGAGCGATAAAGTCCTTCCAAGTCAAGGAAAGCACTTGTCGGTCCATGTAGTTGATGGTTGTTGCAAAGAACAACATCGAGCAAATTACCCAACGGTAATTGGTCATTTTTGTGGTCTGTACAGAACTCATATTATTGTTTTTATTGATGTTTTAGCGTAGTTTGGATGCAAAGTTACTAATAAAAAATGAAAAAAAAACGAGTGTGTGGACCTTTTTCACGTAAACGATAACGTTTAGAAGATTGTCCACACACCCGATTGTGTTGTATGTTAGTCTTGGAAATAGACTTTCTTTACGCGATTGCTCACACCAGTCAGTACTTCATAAGGTATGGTGTCGAGCACATCGCTCAGTACTGTTACCGGCAAATGTTCGCCGAATATCTCTACGCTGTCGCCTTCCTTACAGTCAATATCAGTCACATCAATCATAGCTACGTCCATGCAGATATTACCAACATAAGGTGCTTTCTGTCCATTCACCAAACAATAGCAGGCGCCACGACCTAAGTGTCGATTCAGTCCGTCGGCATAACCGATGGGGATAGCGGCTATGATGGAGTCACGCTCCAATATACCACGGCGGCTGTAGCCTACGGTTTCGTCCTTCGGCACATGGTGCATTTGTAGTATGGTGGTCTTCAGTGTGCTGACGGTATGTAGTATTCTATTGTCGCGAGGATCGATGCCGTAGAGTCCAAGTCCCAGTCGGCACATGTCGAGTTGGCGTTCTGGAAAGTGTTCGATACCTGCAGAGTTGTCTATATGACGCAGTATCTTGTGCGAGAAGGCTGCTTGCAACTTACTGCTTCCTGCATCAAATTTACGGAACTGCTCTGCTGAGAAAGCATCAAAGTCATCGCTGTCGCTACCTACGAAATGCGAGAACACCGAACGGGGGATGATGGCACTCTGTTGTTTCAGTCGGGCTATCAACTCATCGATATCTTTTTCAGGATCGAATCCAAGTCGATGCATACCTGTATCGAGCTTGATATGTACAGGCCAGCCGGTAATACCTTCTTTTTCTGCGGCATGGATAAGTGCATCCATCAAGCGGAATGAATATACTTCAGGCTCAAGATCATAGTCAAACATGGTCTTGAATGCAGTCATTTCGGGGTTCATGATGATGATATTCTGTGTGATTCCGTTGCGACGTAGGGTAACACCCTCATCGGCAACTGCCACAGCAAGATAATCCACGCAATGGTCTTGTAGGGTTTTTGCCACTTCTACAGCTCCTGCGCCGTAGGCATCGGCTTTTACCATACATACCAGTTTTGTCTCAGGTTTGAGGAACGAACGATAGTAGTTCAAGTTTTCAACTACCGCATTGAGATTCACTTCGAGTATGGTCTCATGAACTTTCTGTTCCAGCAGTTCGGTCAATTGGTCGAAACCAAAGGCTCGTGCGCCTTTCAGCAGTATCACTTCATCGTGTAACGAATGGAATGTTTCACTCTGTACAAACTGATTGGCATCGGTAAAGAAAGCCTTATCAGCAATGGTGATACAATCGGCACATTTCATAAGCATCGGACCAATGCCGATAAAGCGTGCCACACCGCGTTGCTGACAGAGGTTGTTGACTTCGTTATACAGCTCGAAATCACTTTTTCCACTCTGTTGTATGTCGCTCAGTATGAGTGTGCGCTTACGGCCCTGATGGTCTGGACGCCGGTTCATGAAGTCGAGTGCGATATCAAGCGAGTTCACATCTGAGTTGTAGGAATCGTTGATGAGGGTACAGCCATGGCGACCTTCCTTCACTTCAAGGCGCATTGCTACTGGTTCGATTGCCTGCATACGCAAGTCAAGGTCTTCGTTTGTCACACCGAGATAGCGTGCTGCTGCAGCACAGGCTATGGAACATTCCACCGATGCTTCATCGATAAATGGCAGATGATATATTCCGCGTTCTCCTTTATATATATAAGCCACTTCTGTCAAACCGGGTTTTTCGTTAGAAGGCTTAACGCTTGTCACATAGAAAGGTGCCGATTCGTTCTCACGGCTCCATCCTATTTTCTCACCGTCATAGCCGGAACGGCGTATACAACGGCTCACGGTGTTGTCGTCGCTATTATAGAAAATCACCTTTGCTCCGTGGAACAGATGGAGTTTCTCTGTACATTTCTCATCCATCGAGCGGAAATTCTCCTGATGTGCATCACCAAGGGATGTCAAGATGCCAATGGTGGGCTGGATGATATCGCGCAGACTTTCCATCTCTCCTGGTTGGCTGATGCCTGCCTCAAACACACCAATGTCTGTTTGTTCCGACAGCAACCATACCGACAGGGGCACGCCAATCTGCGAATTATAGCTGCGTGGTGAGCGTGTTACTGTCATTTGTGGGGAAAGCAGTTGGTACAGCCATTCCTTGACCATGGTCTTTCCGTTCGAACCGGTGATGCCCACAATGGGGATATTAAACTCATCACGATGGCGTTCTGCCAAGCGCTGCAAGGCAGAAAGAGTAGAGGGTACAATCAGAATATTTGCATCGGTATATGTTGTAAGGTCTTCACCTTCCACTTGCAACTTTTCCACAACAAAGTTGCGAACACCTCGTCGGTAGAGGTCTTTGATATAGCGATGTCCGTCGTTGCGCTGTGATTGCAGTGCAAAGAACAGCGATTCTTCGGGGAAACACAACGAACGGCTGTCGGTAAGCAACCATCCTATCTGAGCATCGGTATTACCGATACGACGCGCGCCAATAAGCGTGGTAATCTTTTCAATAGAGTAAATCATAACGCAAAATTACCATATTTTTTTCTTAGTTCTTCTACTTTTAACATAGTTTTATTCATAAAAGTGCGATAAGCTTCTGATTCTGGCGCAAAAGGCTTATGTCCTAGTGCCTGTTTCACAGGTTGCCATTCGCTTAGAAACTGTCGGGCACGATCACTGAGATATATTTCACAGAGCCGTTCCCAAATATAATCCACTGCTTGCTCAGAGGGATGGAGCATGTCTGCGGCATAGAAACGGTAGTCGCGCAACTCATCGTTGACAATCTCGTAGGCAGGGAAATAGTGCACATTTGGCATTTTCGCCACTTCGTCGGCTGCCAGTAATAGGGTGGCTTTCGACAGTTGGCTGCCATGGTAACCGTATTTCCTATAGCGGATAGGACTGACTGTTAGCACCACTTCCACATCGGCACTGCGACTTTGCAATAGTGCTATGGCTTGTCGCAGATAGTCGGCACACTGACTGACCGTCAATGTTTCCTCTTGAAAGAGGTGGTGTGGGCGTTTCTCGCAGTTATCTACAATTTCGCCAGTTTCCTTCAACCGATACACATGGTTGGTGCCGAGTGTGAAGAAAGCCACGGGGAAAGTATCGCTGGTTCGCATCACCGTATGGAGAATGGATACTGGATTATACATCACACCATAGGGATTGACCGTCGCACGAAACTTATTTTCCACAAACCGCTGACCGATATTGTCGGCAAAGCAAGAGCCTACAAACAGTATCTGTTCTAAGGGCTCTATGCGGAATGATGGTTCCGTGATAGTGACAGGTGTTCTGAAATCCATATATCAGTTTCTATTATTTTATGAATACGTTCTTAGTTTCTATGACTTGGCTTGTCGCTGGCGACGAATATATTCAGCAATCAATACCACAATCAGCAAGAGCATGATGCCCATAGCAATATAGGCGATGGTTTCAGTATGTGTGATGCTCTTCGGTTTAAAGGTGAGCACCACCTGATGGTGTCCGGGCTTCACGTTCAAGGCACGGAGCACATAGTTGACACGTCCCAGCTCTTGTTGCTCGCCATCTACTGTGGCAGTCCATCCTGGATAGTATATTTCAGAGAATACCACCACTCCGCCTTTGCCCGACTGCACTTCGTAGGTCAGTTCGTTGGGTTGATAGTTCTTGAGTGTGACAAGGCTAACAGCATCTTGCTGTGTGCTGTTGCCCAATATATCCTTGAACTTGCTGTCAGCAACTGCATGATGACGCAGGTCAATCTTATCGAGTGCGTCAATCTCGGCATTGGCATTCTCCACATAATCCACTTGGTCCACAAACCAAGCATTGCCATAGCGGTATGGGTTTTCTATCGGTACCGTTTGGTTGGCTTGCAGTGGCAGAATGAAATATTTGGTGTTGAGCATGTTGAGCACTGGATAAATCGAGTCGCCATTTACTTTGGTCATATCACCCTGTGCCTTGTTGAAAGCTGTTGCGAGACCTTGAATCTCCTTTTTGATATGTTCGTCAATGAGCTCCTGATAACGGCGCAACTTAGCAGCATGGTATCCACCGATACTCTTCAGGTAGAAACTTGTCTCGTTTTCGTTGAAGGTGTCGCCTGCCAGATTGAGCACACGGAAGTCGAGTGTCTTGTCCTGTAGGATATGGTCAATGGCAGCCGACTTCTGTACAGGTTCTTCACGTACCGTCTTTGAAACAAACATTTCATCGTTGAGGTATCGTTTGTTCACTTGCCACATATCCACCAGACAGAGCACAACCAATGCTCCCACGAGCCATTCCTTGCGTATTTTCTTCATGCTGAATAGAAGCAGTAGTGCAGTACCGATAGCAATGATTACAAATGATCGAATGCAGTCGGCAGTGAATACGGCTTTGTGCATAGCGGCCAGACTTGGCAAGATGCGCGGATATATATTCTGCTGATAGTTGGCAAGCATATCGGGATAGTTGCCCAACACATTTGTCAATTGAGCGTTGAGTCCATTGATGGCATCTGCATCGTGTATGGAATTGAAGTCAAAGAATACGTCTGGCAGTATCGCAAACAATAGTGCCAGTCCACCGGTAAGTCCGAATGAAAGATAGAACCACTTCTTCTGTGTTTTCAGTATTTCGGGTTCATCCACTATTTTTTTCAGTGCCAACATGGCAAGCAGTGGAATGGTAAATTCAGCAATGACAAGAATAGATGCCACCGTTCGGAACTTAGCATACATCGGCACATAATCGAGGAAGAAATCGGTAAACGGCATGAAGTTTCTACCCCATGATAGGAGGATAGAAAGAATAGTGACTGCCAGTAATGCCCACTTCATGGGGCCTTTGACGATAAACAGTCCGAGGATAAACAGCATCAATACAAAGGCACCGACATATACAGGTCCTGCAGTCATAGGCTGTGTACCCCAGTATTCCGAGAAACTGCCATAGATATTCATGTTGAATGTATTCTGGAAGAAGTCGCTCACCTCTGCATCTGCTTTTTTCATGGCAGTGGGATCAGAGGCAATGCTCACGCTGGCACCACCTTTAGTATTGGGCACCAACAGGGTCCAAGTCTCGTCTATTCCGTAGCTCCATTGTGTGATATAGTCACGATCCAGTCCGCTTGATGTTTGGTTAGCGGTATTCTTCTTCACCAGTTCGCTTTGTCCACGCATCGTCTCCTTGCCATACTGCCATGTATGGTAGAGGTTCGACATGTTGATGCAAATACCGATTGTAGCACCCGCTATACATACACCAGTAGCTTTAGCCAGATGTTTCCAGTCTTTCTTCATCGCACCTTCTATGATGAAGGCAATAGCCATTGCTACTACAACAAACAGGAAATAGTAGGTCATCTGCACATGATTTGCCAATACCTCCAGTGCAGAGAATAGTGCAGTGACCAGGAGTCCCAGCATATATTTTCGCCTATAAGCCAATACTACACCGGCAATCATCGGTGGTAGATAAGCCAGTGCAATGACTTTCCAAATGTGTCCAGCGGCAATGATGATAAAGAAGTAGCTGGAGAATGCCCATACAACAGCGCCCAGTGTAGCAAGATACCATCTGAAATCGAATGCTCTCAACAGGATATAAAATCCCAATAGATAGGCAAACACATACCATACGTTTTCCGGCAGCCATAGATGGTAGGCATTGCCCACTTGTGCAATGGTGTCGGTACTATGATATGATGGCGACGTCTGATAGGTAGGCATACCTCCGAAGAGCGAATTGGTCCATCTTGTGCGTTCTCCTGTACGTTGATAATACTCTGATGCTTCCTGTCCGGCGCCACGTCCTGCCGATGAGTCGTGCCGGTATAGGATACGTCCTTCAATATCTGCAGGGAAGAAATAGGCAAACGATATTGCCGCAAACAAAATCACTACCAAGATGTCTGGTAGCCACTGTTTCAAACTTTTCATAACCGTTTTGTTTTTGTTTCTGAGTGCAAAGATAACCATTTTACACAAATTTTCGTAACTTTGCATGCATAAATCAATAGAAACAAAACATGAAAATAGGAATTATCGTTGCAATGGACAAAGAATTGCAACAATTACAACACCTCTTCACCGATGACAACGTGGTTGTTGAGAAGTGTGGCATTGGTAAGGTCAATGCAGCTTTAGGTGCTGCCGAAATGATTCGCAGGCACCATCCCGATGTCATTGTGTCGAGTGGATGTGCTGGTGGCAACGGCGATGATATCCATGTTCAGGATGTTGTGGTAGGTGCAGAAGTGAGTTACCATGATGTGTATTGCGGTACTTCAATCGATCAAACCACTGTTTATGGTCAGGTGCAGGGAATGCCTTCCCGTTATAAAGCCGATGGACAATTATTGGCGAAAGCCTGTCGAGTGAAGTGTGAAGGCTTTTCTGTCCATCCCGGATTGATTGTCACTGGCGATTGGTTTGTTGATTCCAAAGACAAGATGCGTGACATCATCAGCCATTTCCCCGAAGCCAAAGCCGTTGATATGGAGTCGGCAGCCATTGCCCAAACGTGCTATAAGTATGGAGTACCCTTCATCTCGTTTCGTGTGGTGAGTGATATTCCTCTTCGCGATACCGATGCTTCCATGTATCATGACTTTTGGAATACCATTGCCGAAAACTCTTTTCAAGTAACCAAGAAATTTGTAGAATCGCTATATGAATAAGATACCCAGTTTTACGATAGACCATGAGCGTTTGCTCCGTGGCATCTATGTGAGTCGCAAAGACCAAGTAGGTGGTGAGACCGTTACCACTTTTGATATCCGTATGAAGGAACCCAACCGTGAACCCGTGCTCCACAACGGTGCCATCCATACTATCGAACATCTTGCTGCTACCTATCTGCGCAACGATGCTGAATGGAAAGATCGCATCATCTATTGGGGACCGATGGGCTGTCTGACTGGTAATTACCTTTTGATTCGTGGTGATTACGAGAGTCGTGACATCCTCGATCTCATGCGCCGCACCTTCCGTTTCGTTGCAGATTATGAAGGCGAGATACCCGGTGCTGCACCTCGCGATTGCGGCAACTGGTTGCTCCACGACCTTCCCATGGCACGTCTTGAAGCCCGCCGATATGTAGAAGAGGTTCTCGATCATGCTACTGATGAGAACCTCCACTATCCGGAATAACCCAGACTTATTATTTATCCTCCATCGGTCTGTTTGCCGATGTGGGATATATCCGATTCATATATCCTCGGTTACGACTTATTAGCCTTTTTGCGCTGGTCGTGGTCGAGGATAATTTTACGCATACGCATTGACTTAGGAGTAACCTCTACGAGTTCGTCTTCCTTGATATACTCCAAGCACTCTTCGAGCGACATCACTGTCTTCGGTATGATGCGAGCCTTATCGTCCGAACCTGAAGCACGTACGTTGGTCAGCTGTTTGGCTTTTGTCACATTCACCACAAGGTCGTTGTCGTGAACATGTTCACCGACTACCTCACCGTAATATACATCTTCGCCTGGATCGATGAAGAACTTACCACGGTCTTGCAACTTGTCGATAGAGTAGGCGAAAGCAGTTCCAGTTTCCATGGCAATCATCGAACCGTTGGAACGGCGCTCTATATCGCCCTTGTAAGGTTGATATTCTTTGAAGCGGTGTGCCATGATAGCCTCACCTTGCGATGCTGTCAATACATTGGTACGCAGTCCGATAATGCCTCGTGAAGGGATATTAAATTCGATATCCACACGTTCTCCGAGATTGATCATCGAGGTCATGTCGCCTTTGCGTCGTGTCACCATGTCAATCATCTTAGAGGCAAATTCCTCAGGCACATTGATGGTGAGTTCTTCGATAGGTTCGCATTTCACTCCGTCAATCTCTTTATAGATTACCTGAGGCTGTCCCACCTGCAGTTCATAGCCCTCACGACGCATGGTCTCAATGAGTACCGAGAGGTGCAGCACACCACGTCCGCTTACTATCCAGCGGTCGTTAGCGTCTTCCACTTGCCTTACGCGCAGCGCAAGGTTCTTCTCCAGTTCCTTGTTCAGTCGCTCGCTGATATGTCTTGAAGTCACAAACTTACCCTCTTTACCGAAGAATGGTGAGTCGTTGATAGTGAAGAGCATCGACATGGTAGGTTCGTCGATAGCGATAGGAGGCAGTGCTTCGGGATTTTCTGCATCGCAGATGGTATCACCGATTTCAAATTTCTCCAATCCGATTACGGCACAGATGTCGCCGCAATCTACTCGTTCTGTGCGCTGGTGGCCCATTCCATTGAACACGTGCAACTCTTTTATCTTTGTTTTCTCCTGCGAACCATCGCGGTGGCAGATGGTCACTTGTTGTCCGTCTTTCAGATGTCCACGGTGTACACGTCCCACAGCGATACGTCCGGTATAGCTGCTGTAGTCCAAACTTGTAATAAGCATCTGTGGAGTGCCCTCAATCTGTTTTGGTGCTGGAATCACCTCAACAATCTTGTCGAGCAGATAAGTGATATCGGTGGTAGGCTTGTTATAGTCTTCGCCCATCCATCCGTTTTTAGCTGAACCATATACTACAGGGAAGTCGAGTTGGTCTTCTGTAGCATCGAGAGAGAACATCAAGTCGAACACCATTTCATATACTTCCTCTGGTCGGCAGTTGGGTTTATCTACTTTGTTCACCACCACGATAGGTTTCAGACCGATTTCCAATGCCTTTTGCAGCACGAAGCGAGTCTGTGGCATAGGTCCTTCAAACGCATCGACCAGCAGCAGACAACCGTCTGCCATGTTGAGTACGCGTTCCACTTCGCCTCCGAAGTCGGAGTGTCCTGGAGTGTCTATGATGTTGATTTTTGTACCTTTCCAGTTAATACTTACGTTTTTGGAAAGGATTGTGATGCCTCTTTCGCGTTCCAAGTCATTGGAGTCCAATACTTGGCTACTCAGGTCTTGTCCCTCACGGAATAAGTTTCCTGCCAGCATCATCTTGTCCACGAGCGTAGTTTTGCCGTGGTCCACGTGTGCGATAATCGCAATGTTACGGATATCCTGCATTCTCTTAATTTTAAAATCGACTGCAAAGGTACGAATAAGTGAGTGAAAAGCAAAAGAAAACGGAAATTTTCTTTCGCTTTTCCGAACGAGAGTACCTTCGTCGTGCAGCGCCTACCTCCGTCTTATAGCGTTCAAAGTTCTATCAATATGTGGTTGTTTGACGTTAAAACTTCTCAATGCTGCCTATTCTTTTCTGTTTCTTTTATCGATATTCTCCTCTTATATATCTCGCGTGTGTAAGCGCACGCACACGCGCACGCGACGTCATCATTTTGTGACCATCGACCACCTTTTGTTCTAATATGCAGAGATTCAAAAGTATATGGTGTGGTCGATGTTGGGCAATTGACCACCGATTGACCACCGTTCGACCATCGTTAGAACAATTAAGCAACCGGCAGTTGGGGCATGGAGAATAACAACAAAGGGAAAGGTTGTTGACCTTTCCCTTTGTCTGTATCTGGTATGACGATGCTGTTTACTGTTGTTTATTGCTATCGATGGCTTTGATCTTTTCGCGCACCAACTGCACTTGGTCTTTCAATTTCTGTACTTTTCTGTTCATTTCGTCGATGAGTGAATTTCCTTTCTTAGATGACGCATTGAGGAAACCGAGATTGTTTTCGTAGGTCTGCACCTCGTTTTTCAACTGCTCATACTGTCTCATCAATCGTGCCCGCTCGTTGTCGAGGGCGTTTTCACCACGTCCAGCCACCTGTTTGAGGTTGTCTTTGAAATTGTTGAGTCGGCGCTTGGCAGAACTGATGTTCAGTGTCTTGTAGAGTTTATCCAGTATGGCATGATATTCTTCATAGATCTTGTCCTTCTCTTTGTAGGGTACATGACCTACGGCTTGATATTCTGCCACGAGTTTCTGCACCTTAGCCTGAAGGTCGTCGCCAGCTTGTTCGGTGAGCGCTTTGAGTTGCTCCACAATTTCGCGCTTCTTGTTGAGGTTCTGGTGCTCCGCGCTTCGTGTGCCCGCTCCAGCAGCATTAGCCGCTTCGAAGAACTTGTTGCAGATGCCGTTGAACTCCTGCCACATTTGGTCGCCCATTTTCTTGGGCACAGTACCGATAGTTTTCCACTCTTTTTGCAGATTGATAAACTTATCGCTTGTCGATTTCCAATCGGTAGAATCCTGCAAGGCTTTCGCTTTTTCTATCAGTGCACGTTTCTTATCGGCATTGTTCTTATATTCTTCCTTTCTGTTTCTGAAATATTCAGCTTTGTTTTTGAAGAATTCGTCGCAGGCCTTACGGAAGCGCTCGAAGATTTTGACGTTCATCTTCTGTGGTGCAAAGCCAATGGTTTTCCACTCGGCTTGCAACTCCATAATAGCCTTGGTATGTTTATCCCAATCGTTGCTGTTTTTATTGTCTTCCTTAACGACTGCCTCTATTTTTTCACAGAGTGCAGTCTTGCGGGTGAGGTTTTCTTCCTCTTGTGCCTTTCGTTCATCGAAATACTGCTGGTGCTTCTTGTTGATAACGGTAGATGCAGCTTTGAATCGTGCCCATATTTCTTCGCGTAGCTCTTTAGCCACAGGACCAGTTTCGCGATACTCTTGATGAAGCTGTTGTAGTTGATGGAATGCACTGATAGCATCGGGTGTTTCAGCGAGTTTCTCCGCAGCTTCGCATAGACGTGTTTTCTTTTCAAGGTTCTTCTTGAAGTCGTATTCGCGTGCTTCACTGTTGAGTTTGAGCAGATCGTAGAACTGTTCCACATAGAGCTGGTAGTTTCGCCACAGTTCGTTGGCTTTTTCTACGGGCACATTTTTTATTTCTTTCCATTCCTCTTGCAGTGCTTTGAAGTCTTTATACGACTTGTTTGCCTCTTCAGGCGATGTAATCATCGCTTTGATTTTCTCTATGATATCGAGTTTCTTCTGCAGGTTGTCTTGTTTTTCCTGCTCCTGCTCGAGGAATAGTTTCTGTCTTCTTTCCTTGATGATGCTCATCTCTGCTTTGAAGGCCTCCTCTGTTTCGTCGGGTACGATTTGGTAGGTGTCGGGGTTTCCTCCATTGGCAATATAATCTTTGAGCTTAGCTTCGCGTTCGGCAGTGTGCAGTTTGTAGAATACCGTTTTGAGGTAATCCACTTCGTCTTTCTGTGGTGCTTCATCGCTTTGTGCTATTTCGCGCACGCGTTCGAGCACTTCCTGTTTGTTCTGATACTGCTTACGCTCGTGCTGTTGCAGTGCATTTTGCTCTGTTTCAGCCGTTGGCTGCTGGATGTTGCGCTCTTGTTCGAGCGTTTGTTCTTGAGAGTCCATCATCTTAATGTTTGAGTTCATGAAAATGGGTTAGAGTACACATAATAGGCTTCAAAAGTACGCAAAATATCTGAAACAGCCTAATTTTATGTCAGAAAATTGATATTTTTTCCCTTAAATGAGTCGTTTATGTCTGAAAACTGCCCATGATGCCACTGATATAATGAGTGACAGAATGATGGCGATGGCGAAGCCTATGGGACTTGTCTCCATGCCGTTGATGAGGTTCATACCGAAGAAACTTGATATGAGTGTGGGTAGCATGAGTATGATGGTTACCGATGTGAGCGTACGCATGATGGTGTTCATGTTGTTGTTGATAATGCTCTGATAGGTATCCATTGTTGATTCGAGAATGTTGGAATAGATATTGGTAGTTTCCCGTGCCTGTGTCATCTCGATGTTTACATCTTCGATGAGGTCGGCGTCGAGTTCGTCAATCTGCAGTTTAAATTTCAGTTTGGAGAGCAGCACCTCGTTGCCACGGATAGATGTGTTGAAGTAAGTGAGTGAGTCTTGCAGTCTTGACAGTCCGATAAGACTCTCGTTGTTTACTTCGCGGTCGAGATTTCGTTTGGCTTTGTCGATGAGCATAGAGATTTGCTTGAGTCGTTTCAGATACCAAACAGCCGACGACAGGAAGAGTCGGAAAATCATATCGACATGGTCGGTGAATCCCTCAGCTCTTTTTTGCTGGAACGAAACGAAGTCGATCATCATATTGGTTTCGTAGTAGCATACGGTGATGGTGACATCGCGCTTATGGATGATACCCAGTGGCACGGTGGTATATGGCGTACGTGAGCGTACCTCTTTGACGTAGGGGATACGCAGGATGATGAGCATCCAACCATCGTCGTACTCATAACGTGCCCGCTCATCGGTATCGCTGATGTCGGATAGGAAATAATCGGGAATGTTATACTGTTCTTCGAGCAGTTGACTGTCTTCCTCTGTTGGGCATGTAACCTGTATCCAACAGTTGGGCTGCCACTCTTTGATTTGGGTCAGTCCGTTGTTAGTGTTCCAGAATGTCTTCATTGTGCTAATCCTTTTTTGGTGCAAATGACTTTGTGGCAAGAGGATTAGCTGTCTTGCCATGCTGCTCCTCACGCCTTACGAATTGTAATTATCCGCCGGGTAGTCGTCCATTTTATGTTGTTACTTTGGTTTTATTGCTTGCAAAATTACAATAATCAGTTGAAAATGCAAAGGTTTTTTCGTTTTTTCTTTCTCTTTAGGCAACAAAAAAGTCAATGGCAGACACATCAGGTGTCTGCCATTGACGGGTATGATACGGTCTTTCGGTGCTGTTTGTTTGCATGCACCGACCGTTGGTTGTTATTTCTCAGGAATATCAGCCAGTGTTTTCTTGAGCAGTTGCCAGAAGGGTTCCACGGTGCCGATGAGTGCGCGTTCGGTCGTGGTGTGAGGTGATTCGAGCGTCGGGCCGAGGCTCACCACATCGAGGTGTGGGTATTTGCCGAGTATGACGGAGCACTCCAGTCCGGCGTGTACTACCTGTACGACACCGTCTTTTCCAAACAGCTCCTTATACTCTTTGAGCAGCAGACCAAGGATTTCTGAGTCGGGGTTGGGGTCCCAACCGGCATAATCGCCTGTAGCTTCTACCTTCATGCCAGCCATGTTGAAGCAGCTTTCGAGGGTCTTCACGAGATTCTCTTTCATGTCTTCGCGGCTTGAGCGTACGAGAATCTTCATGGCAGTCTTACCCTCCGCAATGTCGATGATGGCAAGGTTGCTCGATGTCTCTACTACGTCGAGATAGTGGGGAATCATGCGGAACACACCATTGTGGCAAGCGTAGATGACGTTGATGAGATTGTCTTGCAGTTCTACGGGCACCTGTTTGGCTGGTGTAGCCACATCTTCTACGGTCAACTGGATGTTCTTTTCAATGGGAGCATACTCCTCTTGGAAGTCGGTGAGCCAGTCGGCAGCCAGTTCTTTGAGTGCCTCTACATTCTCTTTCGGCAGGGTGAGCACCACTTCAGCCTTGAATGGAATAGCATTGCGCATGTTTCCGCCGTGCCATGAAGCCAGCCGTGCTTCGGTCTCTTCGATGGCTTCGCGCACAAAGCGCACCATCATCTTGTTGGCGTTGCCGCGTCCTTCTTGGATTTCCAGGCCGCTGTGACCGCCGCGGAGTCCCTGCAGTGTCACCTTAACGGCAGCATCTGTGGGGTCGGTATCCACTTCCTGGTAGTCGAGCGTGGCAGTAACATCCACTCCACCAGCCGAACCAATGACAAATTCGCCCCATAGCTCGGTATCGAGATTGAGCAGGATATCGCCATGGAGTTCGCCACTGGGCAGGTTGTTGACACCCACCATGTGGGTCTCCTCATCGGCAGTGATGAGTGCTTCCACAGGTCCGTGCACGAGCGATTTGTCTTCCATTACCGACATGATAGCTGCTACGCCGAGTCCGTTGTCAGCTCCGAGTGTGGTGTTTGTGGCTTTCACCCATTCTCCGTCAATCCATGGTTGGATGGCATCGGTCTCGAAATTGTGTGGTGAGTCTGGTGTTTTTTGTGGCACCATGTCCATGTGAGCCTGTAGGATGACGCCTTTTCTGTTTTCCATGCCCGGTGTGGCAGGTTTGCGGAAAACGATATTTTCTGCTGGGTCCTTGAATGCTTCGACCCCAACCTGTTTGCCGAAGTCGAGTAAGAATTGCTGAATTTTCTCCAGATGTCCACTTGGGCGTGGTACTTGTGTCAGGGCGTAGAAGTTTTTCCAGATGCACTGTGGATCCAGTTTTGTGATTTCGTTCATAGTCTTTGAAATTTTATAATTTGTTGAACAATGTTGTTTCTGATGTTTTTTCCCCGATGCTGTTGTGACGATGGGTAAAGGCAAGCGCGATGCAGGCATAGATGCCGAGTGCCACCACGAGTAGTGTCTGTATGGTGTGTACGATAAACACGAAGCAGAGTGCCTGCGTGTCTGCCACGCCGTAGAGTATCAGCATGGTCTTTACGGCAAAGTGCCAGGGCCCGGCTCCGTTGGGTGTCGGTACGATAACGGCAATGCTTCCTACGATGAAAGTGACCATGGCACATCCTATGCCGAGGTTTGCTGTGAAGTCGAAGCAGAAGAATGTGAGGTAATAGTGTAGGAAGTAGCTCAGCCAAATGGCAACGGTAAAGACGATGAACAGTGGCACATTGGCTACGTCTTTGAGCGAGATGACTCCTTGCCAAATGCCTTTCAGCGTGGCTTTCACCTTATCGTAGAACGAGAGTTTGCGCAGCAGAAAGTGGAGCAACACCATCAGTGCCAGCAGACAGATAGCCACCACGAAGTAGCCTGTCCATGAGAAATGGTGGAGAATGGTGCTGAGGTTGGTGCCTGTCTTATGGAAAAATATGCCGAAAGTGCTCATTTCGAAGAGCAAAACCACAGCGGTTATGCCCATGACGAGTAGTGAGTCGATGGCGCGCTCGGTGACCACCGTCCCCAATGCCTTAGGAAACGAGATGTTGTCGTAGCGCTTCAACACGCCGCAGCGAGTAAACTCGCCCACGCGCGGCACGATGAGTGAGGCTGCATAGGATAGAAAAACGGCATGAATGCTGACGGAGTGGCGAGGGTGCTCGCCCATTGGTTCGAGCGTTTGACGCCATCTCCACCCTCTGAACATCTGTGCGAGTATGCCGAAAGGAAAGGAGAGAAGCATCCACGTCCAGTCCATTTCGTCGGTCATAACGTGTTGCATCTCTTGCCAGTTTTCCCCACGATACATCCAATAGAGTATCGCTCCGCCCAGCACAAGAGGCATCAGTATCTTGATGATGATGTTTGTTGTCTTCATGTTTCCGTAGGCAAAGGTACGAATAAGCGAGCAGAATAAAAAAGAAAAAAGCAATTTTCTTTTTTATTCTTGAGCGTGAGTACCTTGGGCGCGTAGCGCCAAAGTCTGTTTCTCCTCCCTCCCTACACCTTATTATACAATATACTGCCGTATGAAGCACTATGAATCCGATATTCCCCAGCTATATAGTTACATTTCCGTGAAGATGTATTGATACATGTCAAATCTTTGATATGGGTCAAAGAATAGGGTATTTTTGTGTTGTTTGCGCACACAATGCTTGCAAGGTTGATATTTAGTGCGTACCTTTGCATCGCATTAAGAGAAATGCACAGGATAACAATTACAGGATAACACAAATTAAAAAGAAAGGAAGAACATGACTTTAGTATTGTTAATTGTGGCTGTTGTAGCCATTACGATTGCTGAGGCAGTCAGAGTGAACAACAAGGTTAATCTTGGTAAGTAACTCATTTAAGAGATGAAAAAAACGAGGCGAGCCTTCGGGCAGACCTCAAAGTAATAACAAAACACAAAGAAAGGATAACTATTATGGTAGTATTTGAAATTATGGCAATTGCCACTGTTCTCTGCGCTGCAGCTGTTGCAACAGGTGTAGTAATCGATATGAAGTTGCAGAACAAAATCTAAAAACGTACGCGCGACATCTTTGTCGCAGTACAAATCGAAAATCAACAAACATGATGATAATGGGGAAGTTGCCTAAGGGCGACTTCCCCTTTTTAGTGTGTTGTGGTATCATGACGATGATAAGTGATATTTGTCAATAGATCGTGAAACGCGTGTAACTTGCAGAAATATAGCATGTTGTTGCGCTTTAGACGGAGTATGGGTGAGCAAATCAAATTGATTTGCCGAGGAAATCAAATTGATTTGCTCGGCAAAATAAATTGATTTGCTGAGGAAAACAAATTGATTTGCTGCCCCAAACAATATTGATAGGGTAGTAATGGGGTATGAATAGATTTGCTTTCGCTATCGTTTTTTGCTAATTTTGCAGTCACAATTAACTCATATCATTTAAACACACGAAGATTATGGCAGTAAAATTTATGTTGGTAAAGGGAGAAATTAAGTCTCGCAATCATTATGGCATGTACTATGCCCACACCATACGTGGTGCAGAATTGACGCTCGAACAGATAGAAGAACGGATACAAGCCAACTGTTCGGCAAAGGTTTCCGATGTGCGGATGGTCATGGCAGAACTCTTTTCCACCATTCGATTGGCATTGAGTGAAGGACAAGTGGTCAACCTTGGCGACTTGGGAAAACTCTATCTCTCAGTGACCAGTAAACCCGTGGAACGCCCGCAAGACTTCCGCGTAGATAAGCACATCACCGGAATTAAGTGCAAATACATCCCCTGTGGACACCGCATGCAGCAGGAAGGCATGAAAGGCAACATCAAAAGACTGCTGACGCAAGGGTGTAAGGCGGTACACGACCGGAAAGCTACACAACGGTCGTTGGGCATCTGACCGATAATCCATCATCCACAATGGCATCTGCTCAGAGGCGCCCAAGGCGATAGGGTGTATGGACATGAGGGTGGGGTGATGAGGCAAAATAATAGACCTATATATAATAAGTGTTCGCAAAATTTGTGAATATTGAATAATTGTTTTACCTTTGCAAAGTACCTTTAAGGCGCAAGAATGAAACAAGTAAGACCCAAGAAAAACCTCGGTCAGCACTTTCTGACCGACCTCGGCATTGCCAAACGCATAGCCGATACTGTTGATGCATGCCCAGATTTGCCCGTCCTCGAAGTGGGACCCGGCATGGGTGTGATGACTCAATATCTCGTGGAAAAGCCCCGCCCACTGAAAGTGGTAGAGATAGACCGCGAGAGTGTGGCGTATCTGAACGAACATTTTCCTAAACTCAGAGAGAATATACTCGGTGAGGATTTCCTCAGAATGGATCTCACCAAGGTGTTCGATGGCAAGCAGTTTGTATTGACGGGCAATTATCCCTACGATATTTCATCGCAGATATTCTTCAAAATGCTCGACAACCGCAACCTCATTCCTTGTTGCACGGGCATGATACAACGTGAAGTGGCACTCAGAATGGCGAGTGAACCTGGGAACAAGGCATACGGCATTCTCTCGGTACTGACACAGGCGTGGTATGACGTGGACTATCTCTTCACCGTGGATGAAACCGTGTTTAACCCACCGCCAAAGGTGAAAAGTGCGGTCATACGCATGACACGCAACTCCGTGGAACACCTCGGATGCGACGAACAGCTGTTTAAGCGCGTGGTGAAAACCGTTTTCAACCAGCGCCGCAAGATGTTACGCGTGTCGCTACGCCAGTTGCTGCCTAACCTTTCGACTATCGACAGCCCACTCACACAGCATGAAATGATGACCAAACGACCTGAGCAACTCACCATTCCACAGTTTGTCGAATTGACTAATTTAGTGGAAAAAGAGTTGTGTGTGCGAACACAATAAATTGATTAAGGTCAATTATATACCCATTTTCAAAGTTTTGTAAGCAGATTCTGTGGCAGGTTCGCAGAATCTGCTTAACTTTGCAACGTGATCAAGAGAGAACACATTCAATAGGATAACATAAGATTGTTAGTAAGAAAGGTAAATAGGTAGAATAGGTAAGAAGATAGGATAACAAAGAAAAAGCTTAAAAGGAAAAGATTAGGATAACACATCAGGAAACAGGATAATACAATAGGTAAATAGGTGAAAGAATGAGGATAATAGAGAAGGCAGTAGTAGTTTGATTGTTAGGTTAATGTTTAATTTTAGGTATTAAAAAGGTAAAGAGATGATTAACATGACATGGATTACCCTGTGTGCAGCATTAGCTGCAACAGGTTTGTGGGTGAGAAACAACGACAATCCACAAATTTAAGAGAAAGTAGGTTTTTTAGTTATTAATAGGAAAAGAAAGAAACAGCCTCGACTTGTATGAAGTCGGGGCTGTATTCTTTATACCCAGTGGCGGGTCAGGGGCGCATGCGGTTTTCCCAACCGCCATGCCACAGACGGGGAAGGAATATCAAACCGCGGAACGTCAGTTCGATGGCCATGGCGGTCCAAACGCCTGGCAGACCGTGGCTCACAGCGAGCAAGGCTGCCAACGTGAGACGCACACCCCACATGGATGCCAGACTCATCATGGCAGGGCGCAGTGTGTCGCCTGCACCGATAAATACTCCGTTACACACAATGGCTGCTGCAAACATGGGTTCGGCAAAGGCTTCGATGCGTAAACATACTGTGCCGACCTCCTGAATGAGCTCGACGGGAGTCATCAACACCATGAGTTGGGGGGCAAAGAGATACATCATACCACCCATAAACGTCATCACCAAAACTCCAAGTCCTACAGACAGATAGGCAAAAGAACGGGTCAACAGGCGTTGTCCGGCGCCGATACCTTGACCAACAAGCGTTGTGGCTGCCTCGGCAATGCCGTAGCCCGGCATGTAACACAGGCTCTCTACCGTGATGGCCAACGAGTGGGCGGCAATGGCGATAGTGCCCAAAGGCGCTACAATCATCGTACTCACAATCTGTGCGCCACCCATCAATAGGTGTTGCAAACTCATGGGGGCGCCGATGCCAAAGGCGGCCTTCACTGTGGAGATGGTGGGACGGAACGAACCGCGCCGTCCTTTCAGATGCAGAATGTCGGAACGGAAGATGAGAAAATATCCCATCAGCGATGTGATGACAAGGTAGGCACAACTGGTGCCCATGGCTGCACCGACTACGCCGAAGCCTAAGATGAAGATGAAAATGCTGTTGAAAATTACATCGAGAAAACACATCATGATGTTGAGCATACTGGGCACCTTCATATTACCTGAGCATTTGAGCATCGAACCAAAAAGGTGTTCGAGTTGGAACAAAGGGGCAGCGCAGGAAAATATCAGAAAGTAAAGCGATGAATCGGAGGCAATATCGGCTGTTCCACCCAACCAATAGGGGAGGGCGCGATGGATGATAATGCCCGTAGTGGCTAAACATGCGCTGAAAATGAGGCAGCAGGTGATGCCTTGACGAAGAATGTGGCGTGCACGATCGAAGTCGTTGGCACCGATGGCGTGTGCCACTTGGACGGAAAAACCCATGGAACAAGCGGAGGCAAGTCCGCCAAAGAGCCATGAAGTGCTCTCTATCAATCCGATAGATGCGGATGCCTTGGCACCCAGATGTGCCACCATCGAGGCGTCAATGAAAAACATAACGATGGTGGAGAGCTGTGCGAGCATGGAGGGAATACTCAACTGAATAATCAGATTGAGCTTTTCCCTCCGTGTCATCGTACGGCCCTCGCGGATGTAAGCGAGCAGGTCTGTCTTTTCTTTCTTTCTTGTTGTCATCTGTTACGATGTGTGTCTTTCATTATAAATAGGTGCGCACCATGTGCGCCTGCTGACGATTATTGGGCTTCAAGGAGCAATACGCGGCTCGACCAATCAGTGCGTGCGTTCCACTCCGTATTGTTGCGGTAAGGCACGTCGAGACCGTGGTTCATCAGGTATGCACCGCTGAACAGCTTGCCCTCAATGGCGAGTGGCTCTACGTCGATGCGGTTCAACTCCTTCACGCGATACATCTTAGTGGCGTCAAGACCTGCCATGTGGACACGTGGCAAGTGCTCGTTTTGGAACGATTCGGTCTTCCACCAGTAGAACACTGCTTTGTCTTTGGCTTCGGTGACATACATCATCGAGGCAAGACCCTTCTTGTCGTAGGGCGAAACAAGGCGGTAGATGTCGCCAAACTGTACGATGGGACGTATCTGCTTGTATTCGGCAATGGCTTTGCGACACAGTTCTTTCTCGGCATCAGTCATGTTTTTCGGCTGAATCTCCATGCCCAAACGACCGCTCATGGCTACGTCGATACGGTATTTCAACGACGTGGTGCGGAACACAGTATGGTTGGGTGTTGCGGAAATATGGCTTGCCATGGCGATTGCGGGGAAGAAATAGCTGGTCCCCCACTGCATGTAGATGCGCTGGAGCGCATCGGTATTGTCGGAAACCCAGAACTCATCGAAGTAGGGGAGTATGCCCCAGTTGGCACGACCGCCTCCTGAAGCGCATGCCTGGATGGTGATATCGGGATATTTGGCGCGGATGCGCTTGCATACGGCATCGAACCCACGGTGGTAGGCTATATACAGATGGCTCTGGTCTGCCATGTTGAGATACTGTGAGCCGTGGTTCATAATCGCCATGTTAGCGTCCCATTTGATATAATCAATCTCTGGATATTTCGTCAGGAGATTATCTACAATGCTGAAAATGAAGTCTTGCACCTTGGGATTAGACAGGTCGAGCACCAACTGCGTGCCGCCGCGACCCAGCACGGCGTCGCGCTTAGGAGCCTTGATGATCCAGTCGGGATGCTTTTCATAGAGTTCGCTGACGGTATTGGTCATCTCTGGTTCCAACCAAATGCCGAATTTTACTCCGTTCTTCTTTGCGTCGCGCAACAGACCTTCGATGCCATCGGGCAACTTGTTTTTATCTACGGTCCAGTCGCCAAGTGATGAGTTGTCGGTCTTGCGGGGATATTTGTCGCCAAACCAGCCATCGTCCATTACAAACAATTCACCTCCCATTGAGGCGATATCAGCCATCATCTGATCCATGCCCTGCTGGTTGATGTCGAAATAGACACCTTCCCAAGAGTTCAAAAGGATTTTGCGCTCCACATTGCCGTGCATCAGTTTGTAATTGCGACCCCATTTGTGGAAATTGCGACTGGCGCCTGAAAGACCTTCGTTGCTGAAGGTTAGGGCAAGAGCTGGCGTCACAAAGGTCTCTCCTTTCTTAAGGTGATATTCTGAATTGTCTTCGTTGATGCCTGCAAAGAAATAATGGTATTCGGTGTCGTCGGTATTGACTTTCAGACGGTAGTTGCCACTGTAGCACAGGGCTGCACCTATCACCTGACCGCTATTCTCGCGGGCTTTGCCATCCAAGGAGAACATCACTTCGGCGTGAGAGGTATGCGAATTGCGCGTACCGTCCTTGTTGACAATCACACGCTGACCGGCATGGAGTGGTTCTTCCACCAGGCGTCCCTCGTTTGCCCACGATCCATAGAGGTGGCTCATCCATACATCGCCACGGCGAATGGGTAGCATGGCAGAGGCAAAAGTGGTGAGGGTGACGGTCTGTTTCTCGCCGTTGGTCACCTCGCTCCATGCTTCAATCATATCTACATCGCGGTATGCTTTATATTTCAGATTGACGGTGATGGGATAAACAGGGTCTTTCAGGCGGATGGTGGTCACGTCGCCATTGCGACTTACACCATCGGCATAAAGTGCTGACGATAGGTTACCGTCTGCATGGCGCATGGCAAAAGCTGCTTCTGCCGGTGTGTTGAGACCATAGGCAGGATAGGCATCCATGCGTCCTTCCACGGGTTTTTGCAGATGTGCAAGTTCTTCGGCATTGAGTTTACTGCCGAAATACACGTATTGTGGATGCTTGCCTTGCTCTACATCGAGTACCATGGTCATGTTTTTAGTCTCCACAACCACCTGTTCGCCCCATGCCATAACGCTCATGAGGCAACCGATTACGGTCAGAATTACATTTCTCTTCATTGTATTATTGTTTTTAAAAAATATTTGTTTAGGTTATTGCTCCTGTTTCTGCGGCGTTCCCTGGCGCTTTAGGTCAGTTCCCGCTCCCGTTGCTGCTGCATCTCCAGCTTCCTTAGGTTGCTTCTCGCTCCCGTTGCTACTTCCTCTCCAGCAGATCCAAAGACAGCCGTTCCTTGTTTTCTTGTATTTGCGAGCGTCAGTTTTCTATTTCCGTTGCCAAAGTTACACATTTTTTTTCAAACCATCAAGCTCTGTATCTTTTTTGCATATATTCTGATAGAATAGTATCACTGAAAAAACTCTGTTTTGTATATTCTTACTCTTTTGAGTTGCTATATAAACTATCATCCTTCGTGTTGCCACGTGCGTGTGATCGTGCGCACGCGCGCATTATATATAAGGTATATACGAACAGTCACGGTGTGTTTTATAGCATGTTTTAACAGCTCTGCATGTTTCAAAAAGTATTTATATTGCATACTATAGGGGTTGAATCTCTACTTTTTTGCTCTGACGCGTTTTCTTGATCGACAGAAAACTTTGTGTTGTGTAAAATATACCCTCATCCTGTGTAACAAAATTCAAAATGTAACAAGAAACAAAGTTTTTTTTGCCGATTATGAACAGATGTTAAGGAATAATAAATTATATTTGCATCGCCTTACCGCAACAAATGCGTGAGGCAACCTAAACAAACCAACAACAATATTAACCAATCAATAACTAATTTTAATCTGTTCTATTTATGTCAAATTCAACTAACTTAAGAAAGATTGAAAAGCCGTTGTTTTTACTGTTGCTGCTCTGTTTATTCCCCTTGGGGATTTCGGCACAGAGCCTTGTAAAAGGAACAGTAAGTGATGAAAGTGGCGAACCGATTATCGGTGCAACCGTTAAAGTGCTGGGCACAAACGACGGTACAGTGACTGATTTCGATGGTCGCTTCCAGTTGAACGTGAAAGCCAACGCACAGTTGAGTATCTCTTACGTGGGATATGCTACTGAAAAGGTGGCTGTCAACGGTAAAACCAATCTTAAAGTTGTCCTCAAGGGCGATGAAACAGTACTTAACGACCTCGTTGTAGTAGGTTATGGTACAATGAAGAAGTCAGACATCTCTGGTTCTGTGGCTACTATTAATAAGGAGCAAATGGAGCGCAAGGTGCCTGTTAACATCGCTCAGGCCCTCCAAGGTGCAGCTGCTGGTGTGATGGTTACCAATCAGGACGGTGCTCCTGGTTCTAAGTCTGCCATCCGTATCCGTGGTATCGGTACTATCAACGGTGATGCGCAGCCTCTCTATGTAGTAGATGGTGTGCAGGTTGGTACCAATGCCGACTTCGTTAACCCTGCTGATATCGAGAGTATTGAAGTCTTGAAGGACGCTTCTGCTACTGCAATTTACGGTTCTGCCGGTGCGAATGGTGTTATCATGATTACCACTAAGCACGGTCAGAAAGGCAAGATGAACATCAAGATCACTGCTGACCTTGGTATTCAGACTCTTCCTTACAAACTGAACACCCTCACGGGTAACGATTATGCTCGTTCTATCCGCGAGTCTAAAGCTAATGACGGCGCTACGCTGAACAACCAGATCTGGGCTGAGGCTTACGATGGTAAGCGCAACCTCATCGACTGGCAGGATCAGATGTATCGCACTTCACTCCGTCAACAGTATGGTATCTCTGCTAATGGTGGTACTGAAAAGACTCAGTACAACTTCTCTCTTGGTTACTTGCAGAACAAGGGTATCATCGTTAACACCAAGTATGACCGACTCACCTCACGCGCCAGCGTTAAGACTAAGGTCAATGACTACATTGAGTTTGGTGGTGATATGAACTACATGTACTCTACCGTTAAAGGTAACAACATCGGTTTGGGTAACAATGGTAACCTGTCATCACAGCGTGATATCGCGCAGATGGCTCCATCACTCGACTATATCGATGACGTAACTGGTCAGTTGGTTAATGTTAATGTGGTGAACCCCGATGGTACCTATGGCGCAGGTAAGGCTCCTACGCCTGACGGATGGGAAGGTATGACCGCTCAGGCTCAGAACCCCTATGCTTCACAGATGGAAATCGGTCGCGTAACTCGCAACTCACGTATTTCTATCAACCCCTACATCGACATTACACTTCTCAACCTGAAGGAGCATAAGCTCAACATCCACGCTATCGCTTCTTGGACACAGACCAACTCTGACAATGACGAGTTCTCTGGTATGTACAAGCGTTACAACAATATCGGCGGTACTATGACTGAAGTGAAGTACGAAGGTCGTAACCAGGCTTACTATGACTTCGGACTCAGCCTGAGCAAGGGTCTGAGCAAGAGCATTGAAACTTACATGACCTATAACTGGAAGACTGATTTCAATAACCTGACCTTGATGGCTGGTAACACTGTAAGCAAGTATGAAGGTTCATGGGTTAGCGCAAGTGCGCACGGCTTCCTCTCTCCCAACAACCGTGTGATCTCTCTCACCAATGATGCTAAAAGTATCAATGGTAATGGTGGTTTCAACGCTGAAGTACGTACTATCTCATACTATGGACGTTTGATTTACAGTCTCTTCGACCGCTACGTGGTGACTGCTACCGTACGTCGCGACGGTTCTTCTAACTTCTCTGAAGGACACCGTTGGGGTACTTTCCCATCAGCTGCCATCGCTTGGCGCGTGAAGGAAGAGTCTTTCCTGAAAGACGTGAAGGCTATCAGCAATGCTAAGGTTCGTATCGGTTGGGGTCAGACTGGTAATGCCGGTGGTATCGCAGGACGTTCTACTTATGCCCTGTCTTCTGCCGATACCAAGTACAACTTCTACGCTCCTGGTCTTGGTGGTGGTACTACCGGTTCGTTCGACCGTGTTGTTGGATTCTATGCACCACTGGTTGATACCAACTTGAAATGGGAAACCAACGAACAGACTAACTTCGGTCTTGACCTCGGATTCCTCAACAATGACTTGACTGTTACCATGGACTTCTTCACTCGTAAGACTAAGGACTTGCTCCTTGAGCGTCAGATTCGTCCATCAGCAGGTAATACTTCTATCTATACCAACTACGGTCAGATTGATAATACCGGTTTCGAATTCTCTGTAAACTACAACAAGAAACTCAATAAGGACTGGGCTATCAACGTGGCATTCAACGGTTCTACCTTGAAGAATAAGATTAAGAAGATGGGTGCGGACTACACTGCAACATGTACCGGTGGCAACAGCACATATTCTGCCGACGAAATCGACGGTTCAAACCTTGGTGCTATCAGTGGTACAGGTTTCAACTGGAACAACCACTCTATCTGTCGCGAAGGCGAAGCCGTAGGTTCATACTATGGATATAAAGTTGCAGGTATCATCAAAACTCAGGAGCAACTCGACAAAGCTAAGGCTCAGGGACAGGATGCACAGATCGGTGACTTCCTCTTCGTTGATACTGATAAGAACGGCACACTCGATGATAATGACCGCGTAATCCTCGGCAATGGTCTGCCTAAGTTTAACTTCGGTTTGAACCTCAGCGCTACTTATAAGGATTGGGACTTCAGTCTTTACACATACGGTGTACTGGGTATGGACATCCTTTCTTATTCAAAGATGCGTCTTTCTATCATGAACCCGTCGGATGACTCTTGGACTCCTGCTCTGCTTAAGGATAGCTACAATAACATGTACAACGCTGAAACCAATCCTAACGGAACACTCCCACGCCTGACTCGCCTTGACAACAACAAGAACAGCCGCATTAGCGATGCATGGGTAGAGAACGGTAATTTCCTCAAGATTAGCAATATTCAGGTAGGTTACAACGTTCCTAAGAAGTTCCTCAGCTCATTCGGTCTCACTGCAGTACGTGCTTACGTAGCTGTTCAGAACCTCTGCACAATCTCTCCATACAGCAAGTATGGTGATCCTGAAGTTGGTCAGGGTAGCGTCATCTACTCAGGTCTTGACACTGGCCGTTATGCAACTCCACGTACTTACATGTGCGGTCTTAACATTACCTTCTAATTAACTATAAAGAAAGACAATTATGAAAAATATAATTAAATATTTTGCATTGGCAGGTTTAGGATGCGTCGCTTTCTCTTCATGCGACAACGATAAATTCCTTGACGTACCAAAGTATGACATTCTGGACATAGAATCTCAGTTTGAGAGTGATGATAATGCCCGCCTTGGATTGAACGGTATCTATGCCTATAACAACGTCAGCAAACAAGATGATAGCTGGGGCTTTAAACCACAGTTGTTTACTGGAAGCCACCCAACAATGGATACACAGTGTACCGGTTGGGACGTAAAATTCCTCGACCAGACATGGGATGCCAACGTTGGTGAACTGGGTCAAGGATGGTCACACGCTTATGCTGCTATCGCACGTGCTAACCTCTATCTGGCTGGACTTGAGAATGCAGAGAAAGTAACCCCAGAAGCTAAGAAGCTTTGCGAAGGTGAGGCTCGCGCACTCCGTGGATATTTCTACACTTGGTTGGCTACTACATTCGGTCGTGTTCCTATGCTCGCCACCGGTGAAGACTTCAATAATACTCCTGTCAAGGCTGCTGCAGAGACCTACGAAGAAATGTGGGACTTCATCATCGAAGACTTCTCTAAGGCTGCAGAACTGCTGGATTGGACTCCATACAACAATCAGTATGGCCGTTGCACCAAGGGTATGGCCAAGGCATACCTCGCTGATGCATACATGTGGAAAGCATTCCGTTGCCCCGATCAGGCTGCTGATTGCTATGCCAAAGCTAAGCAAGCGCTGAAAGATATTATCGACAGCAATACTTACGAACTGTCTTCTAACTTCGCTACCAACTGGGATCCTGCAGGATTCTGGAATAAGGAATGTATCTGGGCGATGTGTTCAGACGAAGGTAACGAATGGAGTAGCTGGGGCAGTGACCGTACTATCACTTTCTGTAATCCAAACATGTTTAAGTGGTTCTGCGCTTGTCCTGAGAATGGTGGATGGGGTGCTGAATACCTCTCATGGGAATGGTATGCATGCTATGAACCAGGTGACACACGTCGTGACGCTTCATGCGCTACAGGTGCTATTCCAGAAGCCAAATTGGCTGAATATGGTATTCAAAAATCTAATACTGTATGGGGCTACAACCCTTATCTGAAGGACTCTCTGGGTGTTAAGGATGCCAGTGGTCATGTCGTTGCACCATTCATTAATGCTGAAGGTGTACAGTCTGGTACCAAGACTCGTCAGTTCCACTTCACCAATGGTGAGTTTGCTCCTGCTGTCTGGACGACCAAGATCTGGCGTTCTGCCTATGCTGATGGTAACTCATGGGGTACTCAGATGTGGGCTCCTGTGATTATCTATGGTAAGCGTTATGCTAACGTATTGCTCGACTATGCAGAGTGCTGCTTCCGTACAGAAGGTGAAAATTCTCCTGCTGGATGGGCTGCAATCGATAAGATTCGTGACCGTGCATGGGGTAACGAAACTATCGGTAAGGACTACAGTGCATACTATGGACACTATAACAATGTGTATGCTGGCAACGGGAAGAACATCACTATGACCAGCTATCCTGTTGGCGTGCTGACAGAAAGAAATCCCGCTCCTGATGCTAAGGCTTACTATACAGGACTTCAGGCTAAGCCTAACCGCGTTGGCTACAAGCACACTTCTCCAGTATGGAAGGTTGCTGTCAATGAGGAGCGTCGTAAAGAGTTCAACTCAGAGTGGAGCCTCTGCCCAGATATGATCAAGTCTGGCTATATTGAGGATCACATCAATTACAACTATCCAAAGGATGATGGTGGTAAGGACTATGCTAACTATCCTTGGACAAAGCGTACATTCGACTTTGATATCAACAAGATGGATATGCCAATTCCTGCTACAGAACTCATGAAGAACCCAGCTCTGAAGCAGAATCCTGCTTATGCTGGTCAGGAAAACAAAGAATAAATAAAACATTCTTCTCATATCTCGCCACGCTCCATCATGGGGCGTGGCGATTTCTTTAATATCTATCTGACTGCTATGAGCGTTTTGTCTATCACATCCATCACCCGTGTCCTGCCGAAAGATATGGATTGAAACGGTCAGGATGATGATGCGAATATTTTGCCGTAATAGTTTGGGTATGTGTGGAAAAATATGTAACTTTGTGGGTTAGAAACTATAAATGAAGAAAACCGTACTGTTGATATTGGTGCTGACCGTGGCACTTCATGTGTCGCTCTTTGCTCTGTGTGTTCCGATACTGAACTATGCAGAGGGGTGGACTACGTTCTATTGGGACAGTCACTATCTGTCGTATGCACTCTTCCAATATGGAGTGGGAGAGGTGGTGCGCCAATTCTTCCTGCAATATTTTGCTCATTCTATCATCGGCATCCTTATGACAATGATTGTAGCATTGTTGGTGGCTGTATTGGCAATGGTCATTATCCGCCTATTCTGCAAAAAGACTGGATGGCTGTACCTGTCACTTGTACCCTCATGGCTTGCGAGCTTGGGCTTGTTGGCATTGATAAGCCCCAATGGCTTGTCGGCACTAACAGCCCGTTTTACCCCAGCAGGCCAGCAGCAAACCCAATATATTGAAATGAGTAATATGGTGCGAAAGCAGGATTGGGATGGCATCATTGCCCGTTGTGATGAGGGTGGGAGAGTGACCAATCTGTTGACACAGAACTTTCTGAATATGGCACTTGCCGAGAAAGGATTGCTCGGTCAGTGTCTCTACGACGAACCATGTATTGATATCCGATCTGTTTATATCGATGCCATACAGAACGAAGACTTCGCAGTATTGCTCAGCGACATCTATTACTCTATGGGACATATCGCCCAATCGCAGCGTTATGCCTTCGAACTGAATGAGAAAAAGAATGATTTCTCACCGCGCCTGCTGATGCGACTGGTACAGACCAACATCATCTATGGGCAATATGCTGTGGCAGAGAAATACATCCGATGGTTAGAAAAGACTGTTTATTATAAGACATGGGCTATGTCGCAAAGGCGATTCCTCTATCATGATGATGCCGTAGCGAAGGATGCGGAATATGGCGTGAAGCGCCGATGCCTGATTACCGATAATCGTTTTTCCGGTATTAAAGGCCTTGACGACGATCTGTTGCATGTGGCTCGACAGACACGTGGAACGGTGCAATGTCGCACCACGCTCCAGTATTTGGGTGCGCTCTATCTGCTTGCACACTACAATCAACAATTTGTGAGCCTTTGTGATGAATTTCCTGAATATCAGTTGACGCAACAGAAATACTTTGCCGATGCCTATAAAAAACTGAAAGGAGGAAACCGAAAATGATCAAGAAAATATTGTTTGTCATGCTGTCGGCATTTGTTCTGGCTGCTTGTACGCTCCACAGACAAGAGGCAGAACCGTTGCGTCAGTCTGCACCACTGTTCCCTGACTACGCCGATGTGCTGCTTCCGGTGAATATCTCCGCTCCAACCTTTGCTCTGAACGACAGTGCCAATGCCTTGGAGTCTGTGCAAGCCGTATTTAGTTCAGGTTCAGAAACGATAATCGTGGGCAGCGATGACACTGATGGCATCTGCATATCGGAAGCCGATTGGCATAAATTGGTGGCAGCCTCACATGAGATAACAGTGACCATTCAGGGAGAGAAAAATGGTAAATGGGTGGAGTATGATGCCTTTAAGATGAATATTTCGCCCGATTCCATCGACAATACATTGGTTTATAGACTCATCGAACCTGGTTATGAAGTATGGAATGAGATGGGCATATACCAGCGTAGTGTGGAAAACTATGACGAGGAAGCTATCATAACCAACCGCCAAACGGATAAAGGTTGCATGAACTGCCACTCGTTCTGTAATTACAATCCTGAACAACTCATGTTTCATCTGCGCCTTAACCATGCTGGAACCTATATGAAAAACGGTAAGGCACGATTGCGCAAACTCGTCACGCCGAAGTCGTTGGTCTATCCTTCATGGCATCAAAGCGGTCGCTTTATTGCTTTTTCGCAGAACGATACAAAGCAGATGTTTCATACTACTGACCGAAACAGAATAGAGGTGTTTGATTTCTCCTCCGATGTCATGGTCTATGACCTTGAAGCCGATACGTTGATCACTACACCGCTGTTGATGTCGAAAACCAAGTTTGAAACTTTCCCGTCATGGAGTGCCGATGGTAGAACCTTGTATTTTTGCAGTGCTGACAGCGTGAAAATCCCTGATGACTACGACCAGGTGCACTATTCGCTCTGTAGTATAGGGTTTGATGCAGAGAAGAAACAGTTTGCTGATAGCGTACATGTCATCTATGATGCCCGTCAGACACAGAAGAGTGTATCATTTCCCCGATGCTCTCCCGATGGTCGCCACTTGGTGTTTACACTTTCCGATTATGGCAATTTCTCTATCTGGCACAAAGAAGCACGCCTCATGATGATACCTGCCAATGCCACTACCGCATTAGAAATGGTATCGATATTGCCCGATTTTCGTGCGTCATACCATTCGTGGAGTAGTAATTCACGATGGATGGTGATGGCAAGCCGACAGGATGACGGACTCTATACCCGACCATATATCGTGCATATAGATGCTGATGGCAAGGTTTCCAAACCGTTTCTCTTGCCACAATCCGATGCTGCCTATTATCTCCGAACCATGAAATCCTATAACATTCCGGAGTTTACGCGTGGTAAAGTAAATGTTACGCTTGACGGTATCTGATTGTCGTCACCGTTTCTCCTATGATGTATAGCAGTTTGGGGTGACACGATATGCACTGTTGGTCGATGTGTGGTCGAATATTTTGATATTCTTGACCGATAAGGATGAAAAACTCGCGAAGCCGCAATATCGCATGAATCTGATACTATTTGAAAACAATATGAAACACGAGAATACATATAATGTCCGATGAAATGCCTAATTTTGCAACAGCAATAACTAAACAATTATTCTGTATGAACTGTAGAAAACTACTGCTTGGCATGGCTGTTGCAACCGCTTCCGTGGTATGTGCACAAAATCCCGTTATCAAAGGACAATTCACTGCAGACCCCACAGCCAGGGTCTTCAATGGTAGAGTGTATCTCTACCCCTCGCACGACATTCCCAGTCCAATAGAAAAACTGAAGGATTGGTTCTGTATGGCAGACTATCACGTATTCTCATCCTCTAATCTCACCGACTGGGAAGACCATGGCGTGATCGTGTCGCAAGATAAAGTGCCCTGGGTGCAGGATGGCTCTTATACCATGTGGGCGCCTGACTGTGTAGAGAAAAACGGTCGCTACTACTTCTATTTTCCCGCAGCACCCAAAGGAGAAGAACGCGGTTTCGGTATCGGTGTGGCTGTGGCAGACCATCCCACAGGTCCTTTCATGCCGATGTGGAAACCTATCAAGGGTGTGCATGGCATAGACCCCTGTGTGCTGATTGACCACGACGGACAGGCTTACATCTATTATGCAGGTGGTGCTCTGTGGATGGCACGACTAAAAGACAATATGACCGAACTGGCTTCTAACCCTGTTCGGATAGACGGACTGCCTGAAGGATTCAAGGAAGGACCCTTTGCCTTTGAACGCAATGGCAAATATTACCTCACCTTCCCTTGGGTGAGAAAGAAAAACGGCACAGAGACTTTAGCCTATGCCATGGCTGATCATCCCATGGGACCATTTACATTTAAGGGCATTATCATGGATGAATCGCCCACGGGATGCTGGACCAACCACCATTCTATCGTACAATATCAGAACCAATGGTATCTGTTCTATCACCATAACGACTATTCTCCACGCTTTGATAAAAACCGCTCGGTGCGTATCGATTCGCTCTGTTTCAATGCCGATGGTACTATCCAAAAGGTTGTTCCCACACTCCGTGGTGTAGGAATTGCCAATGCCCGCAATCGAATAGACATAGACCGCTACTCGTCTGTCAGCAGTAAAGGGGTGTCCATCGACTATCTTGACACCACAGACTGCTTCAAAGGATGGAAGACACTCTTCTCTGGAAAGCAGAATGCCCTTATATATAATAAGGTGGATTTTGCTCAAGAGAAGGTAGAACGCTTTACCGTCCGTGTGCGTTCACCTAAAGGTGGCACCATGACCGTTAGGGCTGATGGTGCCAAAGGCACTGTCATTGCCAAGATGAAACTGCCCAAGAGCAATCAATGGACACAAGCCTCTACCCCAGTAGTGACACCTCCGTTGGGCATCCACGACCTGCACTTCACCGTGCAGACCGCAGGAACAGTAGAAGTTGACTGGGTAGGATTCGACGCACTGCCGTGGACCCAAGGCGCATTCGACACCCACCAGTATCGTAACCTCTTTGCTGAACTTGGTTATCCGCAGAGCGAGATAGACCGCAAACTCAAAAGCATCTTCCATGATGTGTTTGAAGGGCCCGATAAAGTATATTTTGAAGTAGGCGACTCGATGGCATATATCAGCGATATCAAAAATCATGATGTGCGTACCGAAGGCATGTCGTATGGCTTGATGATTGCCGTGCAGTTTGATAGAAAAGACATCTTCGACCGCCTTTGGCGTTGGGGAAAGACATATATGCAACATCAGAATGGCCCGTTGGAGGGATATTTTGCATGGAGCTGTAAAACCGATGGTACGCGCAATGCCCAAGGTCCTGCTTCCGATGGCGAACTCTATTATGTCACTGCACTGATCTTTGCCTCTAACAGATGGGGCAATGATACAGGCATCAACTATCTGAAGGAAGCTCAGTACATCCTCAACTGTTCGATGCAAAAGGCTGGTATGGATCAGAGTGCACCGCTCATCAACCTCGAACACCAACTCATCACATTCACACCCGATAAGTTTGGCGGACGCTTCACTGACCCATCCTATCATCTGCCAGCATTCTATGAGGTATGGGCAAAGTGGGCTAACGATGGTCGTTCGCAGTTCTGGAACGAATGTGCACAGAAGAGTCGCGAGTTTCTCCATAAAGCCATCCATCCAGTGACCGGACTGAATCCCGACTATTGTAACTACGATGGAACACTGATGGGCGGTCGTGGCATTATCGGCGATGCTTTCCGTTTCGACTCATGGCGTGTGCCGATGAATATAGCCTTGGATTATAGTTGGGCATGCAAGGATCGCCAGTGGCAACAGCAATATGGCAATCGTATCCAAAACTTCCTCTATTCGCAAGGCATAGACCATTATGTCGATCAGTACAACATCGATGGTACTGCGGTGAAAGACACCCTTCAGGCAGGCACCGAGTATAAGACACTACGCCATTCCACAGGATTGGTGGCAACTGCAGCAGCAGTGTCGCTGGTATGTACCCATAATAAAAGCCGTGAATTTGTAGAACGGCTGTGGAATCTGGAAAACAAGCCATATTCCGATGGATTCTTCGATGCCTACTATGATGGCTTGCTCCGCCTCTTCGCCTTTATGCATCTGAGCGGAAACTACAGAATTATAGAACCCCAAAATAGATAACAACTAATAAATGACATTATGACCCACAGAACATTACTCCTAAGCCTTGCAATACTGAGTATGCCGGTAGCATTGCAGGCACAGCAATTGCCTTATCAGAATCCGTCACTCTCTGCCCATGAGCGTGCAGTGGATTTGTGTAGTCGCCTTACTTTGGAAGAGAAAGCCCAACTGATGCTGGACGATTCTCCCGCCATACCCCGTTTGGGCATCAAGCGCTTCCAGTGGTGGAGTGAAGCCCTCCACGGCGTTGCCAATATGGGCGATGTCACCGTATTCCCAGAACCTATTGGTATGGCAGCTTCGTTCAACGATGGTTTGGTATATAAGGTGTTTGATGCCACCTCTACCGAGATGCGTGCCAAATGGAATCAACTCCAGCAACAGGGAGGCGAGGTCACGCGCTTTCACGCCCTGTCGGTATGGACTCCCAATGTTAATATCTTCCGTGATCCACGTTGGGGGCGCGGTCAGGAGACCTATGGTGAAGATCCCTATCTGACCAGTATGATGGGGTGCGCCGTGGTGCGTGGCTTGCAAGGTCCTGAAGATACTAAATACCGAAAGTTATGGGCTTGTGCCAAGCACTATGCCATCCATAGCGGTCCAG
This sequence comes from Prevotella sp. P5-126, assembly GCF_002251185.1. Taxonomy (NCBI): domain Bacteria; kingdom Pseudomonadati; phylum Bacteroidota; class Bacteroidia; order Bacteroidales; family Prevotellaceae; genus Prevotella; species Prevotella sp. P5-126. The sequence goes on along the minus strand of NZ_NPIZ01000111.1, from coordinate 48,565 downwards.
AGTGGTCTCGCCACACCGATAATATCACCGATGTGACACCGCGCGACCTATGGGAAACATATATGCCTGCCTTTAAGTCGCTCGTGCAGGATGCTAAGGTGCGCGAGGTGATGTGCGCTTATCAGCGTTGGGACGACGAACCCTGTTGTGGAAGCACTCGTTTGCTTCAAACCATTCTGCGCGATGAGTGGGGATTCAAATACCTCGTTGTGTCCGACTGTGGTGCCGTGACTGACTTCTGGAATAACCATAAGGTATCGAGCAATCCAAAGAATGCTGCCGCTAAGGGAGTATTGGCAGGTACCGATGTAGAGTGTGGCTTCCAGTATATGTACAAGTCAGTGCCAGAAGCAGTGAAATATGGCGCACTGACCGAAGCAGAAGTTGATAAACACGTTGTGCGCCTGTTGGAAGGTCGCTTCGACCTGGGTGAGATGGACGACAACAGCATCGTGTCGTGGTCAAATATTCCTGCTTCAGTATTGTGTAGCAAGGAACATCGCAACCTTTCCCTCCAAATGTCGCTCCAGACCATGACCTTGTTGCAAAACAACAACAATGTGCTCCCTCTCAGCAGACACGAGAAGAAGATAGCCGTCATCGGTCCTAATGCCAACAACGAACCCATGATGTGGGGCAACTACAATGGCACACCCCGACAGACCATAACCATCCTCGACGGTATCAAGAGCCGATTAAAGAAAAGCCAAATCATAACATTCAAGGGCTGCGACTTGGTCAACGACCAGACGCTTGAATCCTATTACAATCAGTGTAGTATGGATGGCAAAACAGGTTTCAAGGCTACCTTCTGGAACAATCGTGAGCGTGAGGGCAAACCCGTTACTGTCACCTACGAGAAGAATCCCGTACAGGTCACCACCCACGGCCAGCATACCTTTGCTCCCAATGTCAGTCTGACCGGTTTTTCTGCAGTCTATGAAACCGTATTCCGCCCGCAACAGCACGCCAAGGTATTGCTCGATGTGGATGGTTGCGGACACTATGAGGTATATCTCGACGGAGAGCTCAAAGCCCAACAATCTACATGGCGCACCACCGAGTCGCGCATTGAATTTGACGGAGAGAAAGGCAAATCTTACAAGATAGAAATCCGTTATCATGAGATGCCAACATATAATGCCGACCTCAAAATCAATATCGGCCATGAGACACCTATCGACTATCAAGACGCCATCAATCAGTTGAACGACTGCCAGACGGTAGTCTTTGTAGGAGGTATCTCTTCACAACTTGAAGGCGAGGAAATGCCCATCCATGTACCAGGATTCAAGGGCGGTGACCGTACCGATATCGAACTGCCTGCCGTACAACGCAATTTCCTGAAAGCATTGAAGGCAGCTGGAAAGAAAGTAGTATTTGTAAACTGCTCAGGTTCGGCTATTGCACTCACTCCAGAGTCACAGAGTTGTGATGCTATCCTACAGGCATGGTATCCGGGACAAGAAGGTGGTGAAGCTGTTGCACGCGTACTTTTCGGTGAATACAACCCCGGTGGCAAACTCCCCGTCACCTTCTATCGCGACACCAAGCAGTTGCCCGACTTCAAAGACTATTCTATGAAGGGTCGCACCTATCGTTATATGAACGACGCCCTCTTCCCCTTCGGCTACGGACTGAGCTATACCACCTTTTCTATAGGTGATGCACAACTTTCTGCTACCTCATTCGGAAAAGACGGAAAAGTCACGCTGACTATTCCTGTGAACAATGTGGGTAAGAAAGACGGCACCGAGACCATTCAGGTCTATATCAAGGATCCAACAGATGCAGATGGTCCGTTGAAGTCGCTCAAAGCCTATCAGCGTGTGACAGTGAAGGCTGGCCAAACCACCAATGCTGTAATCACACTTGACAGCAAGAGCTTCGAACTTTTTGATGCAGCCACCAATACCGTTCGGACTAAGGGTGGCAAGTATGAAGTATATTATGGTAATAGCTCTGCAGATAAAGACTTGAAGAAAGTCAATGTAACTGTTAATATCTAAAAAACGGATTTGTATGAAGAAAAGCTATATGCGTAGGTGGGCGATTTGCATTTGCGCTTTCGTGCTCACCGTAAGTACTGTAACGGCACAGAAAAAGAAAGTCTTGCCAGAAGCAGCTACCCCATACTTCACGCTACCCACGGCAACACCTTCAGTACCTACCGAAGACGGATTCCTTCAGCGGTGGATGTTGTTAGAGCCCATCAGTGCTCCAGTCCGCACTAACACTGTCTTTACGGATAGTTATCTACGCGAGAAGTTCTACAACGACTATCTTCCCACCGTCATGCTCCGTCTGCCTAAAGATGGCAGTACACAGCAGGTGGGAAAGGAAACCCTCAGATGGCATGCACTCGACAGCAAACTCTTCAATGTAAAACTCTTCCGTTTCGCCACCTCTTTTGAAAAGCAGAAATACGGTGTAGTGTTTTGGGCAGTGACAGCCATTGACAGTCCTGAAGAGATGACCGATGTGCGCCTGGCCATCGGTTCTAATGGCGCTTCCATATGGTGGCTCAATGGTGGCAAGGAGGCAGTCATGCTCTCTGGCGACCGTCGCATGGTGCGCGACGATGTCGTCTCACCGAAACTGACACTGAAGAAAGGCCGCAACTATCTGGTAGGTGCCGTCATCAATGGTCCTGGCATGAGCGATTTCTGCGTACGCTTCCTTGATGCGCAAGGCAATCCAATACGTAATATTAAACTTAATGTGAAATGACGATGAAGTCAAGAATATTCAATAAAACCATTTCTGTGGGTGCTTTGTGTGCCCTGTTGTCATGTGCTTCTCTGCAAGCGAGCGCACAAGTGGGCGAACCTTTCATTCACGACCCATCGACCATAGCCGAGTGTGATGGCAAATATTACACTTTCGGAACAGGCGAAGGCGGTCTGTGGTCGGCAGATGGTTGGGTGTGGCAAGGCGGTGCCATACGTCCTGGACGCGGTGCAGCCCCCGATGTTGTAAAAATTGGCGATCGCTATCTTGTGGCATATAGTGCTACGGGCGGAGGTCTTGGCGGCAGTCATCGTGGCGATGTGCTAACCATGTGGAACAAAACGCTGGATTTTACCTCTCCCGACTTCCAATATACAGACCCCGTCGTCGTGGCATCGTCGCTTGACGATGAAGACTGTGATGCCATTGATGCCGGACTGCTACTTGATCCCACCACGGGACGCCTCTGGCTCAGCTACGGCACCTATTTCGGTTTTATCCGTTTGGTAGAACTCGATCCGCAGACTGGCAAGCGCATGTCAGGCAACGAGCCCGTCAATATCGCCATCGACTGTGAAGCTACCGACCTCATCTATCGCGACGGATGGTATTACCTGTTGGGCACCCATGGCACCTGTTGCGACGGCCCCAACTCCACCTACAACATCGTGGTAGGACGTTCACGCAGCGTGACCGGTCCGTATCTTGACAACGTAGGACGCGACATGTTGCAGGGTGGCGGTAAGATGGTGATTGCTGCCAATAATCTCAAGACTGGCCCGGGGCATTTCGGTCGTTTCGTGATAGCCGATGGTGTAGAAAAAATGTCGTTCCACTACGAGGCCGACTTCCGTCAAGGTGGTCGTAGTGTATTAGCCATTCGCCCATTATTGTGGCGCAACGGCTGGCCCGTTGCAGGTGACGATTTGCTCGATGGAACCTATGAGATTGAATCTGAACGCCGTGGCTATGCGCTTGAGATGGCTGTAGATTTCATACGTATGGATGCCGAGCGAGTGCCTTTCTGGATTAAACCACAGCAACCATTGAAGCCACTTTCACCACAGACACTTGCTGATGTAGAAGCAAGTTGGCCCCAAACAGAAGTGCCAGTGCGTATGAACGATTATATGTTCCGTCCTCATCAGCAGTGGACCGTCAGCGTAGCCGAGGGCAAAGGCGGCAGTCTGGGAACTCCTTATTATAAGATATGTATAGCGGGTACCACTCGCTGCCTCACGGCAACCGCTGATGGCGATGTAGTGGCAACGATGGCATATACTGGCGATGACGCCCAACTCTGGCGCATCGACCAGTTGACCGACGGCACCTATCGCATCATGCCGAAAGCAGTACCGGGCACTTCCGAGCCCCTTGCCCTCGTCTCGCTTGGCGACTGCACCCCCGCTCTCGCACCCTTTGATTTCAGTAGCGATAATTCTAAATGGAATTTCAGAAAACAATAGCCGTGTTGCTTATGGCGCTTGCCGCCCCACTGACGGTCATAGCCTTTCAACCGACAAAGGTAGCATTGCCAGTTGCTGTCAGCCGCAGATTGGAAGTGGCAAACGGACCGTCACGCCTGCGTGTAGAGTTTGTGCGTGCAGATATTGTTCGTGTGCAGTATCAGCCCGATGGACAGTTGACAGGCAATGGTACTGACGTCTGTGTGGCGCATCGGAAACGGAAGTTACCGTTGACCTCCGCTCCACAGCAATATGCCGATGAACACCCCGATGCTCCTTATATTATATAAGGTGTATTCTGGTGCGGATGCTACATTTACCATCTATGAAGATGCTGGTGACGGTTATGACTGTGAGCACAAAGGCTATGTCACCTATACATTACATTGGGACGACAGCCATCACCAACTATCAATATCTGCACGGAAAGGTAGTTACAAGAAAATGGTAAAGCGTCGTCAGCTGACTTTTGTAATGCCTGATGGCTATCAGCAAACGGTGGTTTATGATGGAAAGAAAGCGATAGTAACACTAACGGCAAACAATTGATAACACAACTTGAAAAGAAAAATATGAAAATACTAACTTCTTTTATTACTTTGGTAGGTTTAGCCATGTCTCTTGAAACTATGGCACAAGACAAACTCTACCAAGATGAATTTCCATTAGGCGATATTGTCTTGCTTGATGGACCGCTGAAACATGCACGTGATTTGAATATTGCGAATCTGCTGAAATACGACTGTGACAGAATGCTTGCTCCCTATCGTAAAGAAGCAGGACTGGCACCTCGTAAACCAACCTATCCTAACTGGGATGGTCTTGATGGACATGTGGGAGGACATTATCTCTCTGCTCTTGCTATCAATGCCGCTACAGGTAGTGAGGAATGTAAGAAACGTATGGAGTATATGGTTGGCGAGTTACAGTTGTGTTTAGATGCCAACAATCGTCGCGGTGAGGATTGGAGTCGTAACTATGTGGGTGGATTTCCCAATAGTGCGAAACTATGGTCCACTTTTCGCAAGGGTGACTTCAGTGTGTATTTCGGTTCGTGGGCACCTTTCTATAATCTTCATAAGATGTTTGCCGGACTCCGCGATGCCTGGCTTTATTGTGGAAACGAACAGGCCAAGACTCTATTCTTGAAGTTTTGTGACTGGGCTGTTGATATCACGTCAGGTTTAAGTGATGAACAGATGGAGCGTATGTTGGGCAATGAGCATGGAGGAATGGATGAGGTGCTGGCTGATGCTTTTGCAATAACCCATCAACAGAATTATTTGAACTGTGCTCGTCGTTTCGCCCATAAGCAGTTGTTGACACCTATGGCGCAACATCACGACTGTCTCGATAATCTGCATGCCAATACTCAGATACCAAAGGTTGTAGGTTTTCAGCGTATTGCCGAACTGGATGGCAATTTGTCTTATCATGATGCCAGCCAGTATTTTTGGGATATTGTTACCAAGCAGCGCTCGTTAGCATTGGGTGGTAATAGCCGTCGTGAACATTTTCCCACCAAAGAAACTTGCATCGATTATGTCAACGACATTGATGGTCCTGAGTCGTGCAATACATATAATATGTTGAAGTTGACCGAGTTCTTGAACCGTGCTAACCCCAATGCTGCCTATGGTGATTTCTATGAATTGGCCATGTACAATCATATTCTTTCCACCCAGCATCCTGAACATGGAGGTTATGTATATTTTACATCGGCTCGTCCTCGTCATTATCGCAACTATTCTGTTGCTAATATGGCCATGTGGTGTTGTGTGGGAACAGGTATGGAGAATCATGGTAAGTATGGACAATTTGCATGGACTCATACCAAAGGAGCCAAGCCTGCCGACGATGCCCTTTATGTCAATCTTTTCCTTCATTCGCGGTTGAACTGGCGTGAGCGTAGTTTCGTTATCCGACAGGAAACCGCTTTCCCTTATAGTGAAACGTCGCAAATTGTAGTAGAGAAAGGCAAAGGTGTATTCACTATGAAGATTCGCAAACCTGAATGGTGCGACCGTTTTGAGGTGAGAGGAGTAGGATTTACTATTAATAGTAAGGAGGAAAATGGTTTTGTATGTATCCAACGCAAGTGGAAAAAAGGTGACCGTATTGAGATATCCATGCCCATGCATGCTAGTATCAAGGCCATGCCAAATGTGCCACAGTATGTGGCAATCATGTATGGTCCTATTCTATTAGGAATGAAGACTGGCACAGAAGATCTTGCTTCACTACTTGCCGACGATAGCCGTTTCGGTCAGTATGCTGGTGGACGTAAGCTTCCGCTTGACAAAGCACCTATCCTTTTGCCTAAAAAAGTAGAGGATATTGTTGCGGATTTGCGTCCAGTAGCAGGCAAACCCCTACATTTCAAATTGGCCACCCGTATGGAGAATGCCATTGATGGCGAATTACAACCATTCTTTGAAATTCACGATTCACGCTATATGATGTATTGGTTGGCGCTTGGAGAACACGAATATAAGGCTTATATGCAAGATCTTGCCGATAAGGAACAAGCCCGTCAGGCGCTTGAGACACGCACTGTTGACAAGGTGAGTCCTGGAGAACAGCAACCAGAAACTGATCATCGCATGGAAACTGATGGCAGTGAACGTGGCAATACCGAAGGAGTGTTCTTCCGTGATGCTCGTAACGGACACTCATTCAGTTATCTGATGCAGACTGGCGGTGAGTCGTCTCTGAGTTTGCAACTCACCTTCTGGGGACAGGATGAATGGCGTACCAGCGAGTTTGATATCTATGTTGATGACCAACTTCTCTGTAGTGTAAACAACAGCCATCGTTGGCGTACTAGCCAGTTTAAGACGGTTGACTATGCCATCCCCTCTGCTATGTTGCAAGGAAAGAATGAGATTCGTATTCGCTTTGTGGCGCATAAAGACCGTCAGATAGGACAGATTTATGGTGTCCGACTGTTAAAATAATACGAGACAATAACTATAAATTGAAGAACATGATGAAACATCTTTTGTTGACAGCCTTACTGTCTGGTATGTCTGGAGTGTCTTTGTGGGCACAATCCATCAATATGCCAATCATCCAGACCAAATATACGGCAGACCCTGCACCGTATGTTCATGGTGATACCGTTTATCTATACACCACCCACGATGAAGATTATTCAGAGGGATTTATGATGAAAGACTGGTTGCTCTATACCTCTACCGATATGGTTAATTGGCAAGATCATGGTGTTGTAGCATCGTTGAAAGATTTTCCTTGGTATAAGGGGGACAATGGTGCATGGGCCGAATGTGTGGTAGAACGCAATGGCAAGTGGTATATGTACTGTCCCATTCATGGACATGGTATCGGTGTACTTGTGTCCGATTCACCCTATGGACCATTTAAAGATCCATTGGGTCATCCTCTGGTTTGGCGTCAGGAACATTGGTACGACATTGATCCGTCGGTTTATATCGACGATGACGGACAGGCTTATATGTATTGGGGCAATCCCTATACCTATTGTGTGAAACTCAAAGAGGACATGATTTCCATCGATGGTGATATTATGACTATGGACCGTATTGATGATTACCAGGAAGGACCGTGGCTTTGGGCAAGAAAGAATGATAAGGGAGAGAAGTGGTATTATCTCGCTTTTGCTTCTACCTGTTGCCCTGAAGGTATCGGCTATGCCATGAGTAAATCGCCCACTGGACCTTGGAAACATATGGGACATATTATGGATCATACTCCACGTACACGTGGCAATCATCCAGGCATTATCGACTATAAAGGCAAGTCGTATTGTTTTGGTCTGACGTATGACCTATTCCGCCTTGAGAGTTCTCGACATGCTGAGCGCCGTTCTGTATCGGCAGCCGAGATGACCTATAATGCCGACGGTACTATCAAGGAACTGCCTTATTTCCAAGATTGTAAGTTGGAACAGATAGGCACCTTTAATCCTTATCGTCGTGTTGAGGCTGAAACCATGGCGTGGGGCTATGGATTGAAAACTACACGTGAGAATCCTTCAGGACCATGGAATGAGACGCTTTTCGTTACCGATATCGACGATGGCGAGTATATCCTCGTGCGCGGTATTGATTTCGGCAAGAAGGGTGCCCTCAAGTTTCATGCTTCTTGCTCGTCGCAGTTGTATGGTGGCAGAATGGAAATTCGTCTCGATGCAGTAGATGGCCCATTGGCAGGAGCCATAGATATTCCCAATACCAAGTTTAAGTATCGGGAGTTTATCACTGATGTGACTCAGTGTAATGGTGTACGCGATGTCTATTTCGTATTCAAGAGCACATCCATTCAGAAGAAAAATCTCTTTAACTTTGACTGGTGGAAGTTCGATAAATAACAATTCATATCATTAAAACTAATTAAAAACAATGAAACAGTATATTTTGGGCATGATGGCATTTTCGCTCATTGCCCTTTCAGCACAAGCAGAAGAAAAGCAGTTGACCAGTCCTGATGGACGTTTGGTTGTTACCGTATCCGATAATCAAGGCTGTCCCAGTTATCAAATTAACTATGATGGCAAGGTGTTTTTACAACCATCGGCACTTGGTCTCAATACCAATGTTGGTGATTATACTCATGGTCTGACTATGACTAATGCTTCTGAAGTGACAACCATCAAGGAGAGTTATTCGCTGTCTCGCATCAAAAAAAGCAAAGTCGATGTTGATGCTCATCGCCAGGTTTTTACCTTCTCAAAAAACGAAAAGGCCGTATTTGATGTAGAGTTCCATGTGGGAAACAACGATGTAGCTTTTCGCTACTTGTTGCAAAGCCATGGCGACACTCGTTGCTGTGTGATTAAACAAGAAGCTACTTCGTTTGCCATGCCACAAGGAGCTACATCGTTTCTCTGTCCGCAGATGGCTCCAATGACAGGTTTTGCGCGTACTGCTCCCAGCTATGAAACCAACTATGATCTTGATGTTCCTGTAGGCACTCGACTGAGCAAAACGGGATATACCTTTCCTTGTCTGTTTCGCAATGGCAATGACGGATGGTTGCTTATCTCAGAGACTGGCACCGATGGCGACTATTGTGCTTGTCGCTTGATGGGGCATGACGATGGCTCCTATCAGATAGGATTTCCACAGGAGGGCGAGATGAACGGTCTCGGCTCTACCTTTGCTGGTATCACCTTGCCGGGCAAAACACCTTGGCGCACCATCACTTTGGGTAGCACACTGGCTCCCATTGTCGAGACAACTATCCCCTTCGATGTTGTTGAAGAGAAATATCCCGCATCAAAAACCTATGAAGGCAGCAAGGGATCATGGTCATGGATTATCCGTATGGACAATTCTTGCAACTACGATGAGCAGAAAGAATATATCGATTTCTCTGCTGCGATGGGATGGCAGACGGTATTGGTAGATGCCCATTGGGACAGCCAGATCGGTTATGAGAAGATTGAAGATCTGGCGCGCTACGGCAAAACAAAGGGTGTTGACCTCTTCTTGTGGTACAACTCTAATGGTTATTGGAACGATGCACCACAAGGGCCTCATGGAAAAATGGCTAAATCAGGCATTCGTCGCAAGGAGATGGCATGGATGCAGAAGATTGGCATTCGTGGAATCAAAGTCGATTTCTTCGGTGGCGATAAGCAGGAGATGATGCAACTCTATGAAGATATCTTGACCGATGCCAACGATTTCGGCATTGAGTGTATCTTCCACGGCTGCACCTTGCCCCGTGGTTGGGAACGCATGTATCCTAACTTTGTGGCTGCTGAAGCGGTGTTGGCAAGTGAGAATCTCCACTTCTCGCAGTATATGTGTGACAATGAGGCTCGCAATGCGACCCTCCATCCCTTCCTCCGCAACGCGGTAGGTTCTATGGATTTTGGTGGCAGCGCCCTCAACAAGTTCTATGGCGCCGACAACAAACATGGTACGAAACGCCGTACATCTGATGTATTTGCCCTTGCTACAGCGGTGCTCTTTCAGAGTGCGGTGCAACATTTTGCCCTTGCTCCCAACAATATGACCGATGCTCCAGCATGGGCGGTGGAGTTTATGAAGAATGTGCCTACCACATGGGACGATGTGAAATTCATAGCGGGCTACCCTGGAAAATATATCGTCGTGGCTCGGCGCTGTGGAGACAGATGGATGGTGGCTGGCATCAATGCGCAACGTGAACCGCTGAAACTCAAACTTGCCGTGCCGATGTTTGCCGCAGGATCAGCGCTTAAGGTCTATGCCGACAATGCAGCTCTTGAAGGCGCGGTGAAGACGGTGAAGCTGTCGAAGAAGCAACTGCTTGATGTTACCATTCCGTGTAATGGTGGACTGGTGGTGTGCGAATAATCATTCTACTGTAGCAAATATCCCCAACGGGATGGGCGATGACACGATGTAAGTCGCCTTTTCCCTTTGGGGATATTTTGTTGTATAAGTATTGAACTGTGTGGCAAAGCGAGTGCTCTGACACCGATTTTATACTGTGCAGATATACGCCAGACTGATGAGGCTGATACTCACCCATAGCAGTACACCCTGCAGAAGTGGACGTAGGCCGACAGCACGGAGTGTGTCTCTGGTGAGCGAGGCACCGATGAAGAAGAGCGACAGCGTAATCGCATGTTTGGCAAGCAGGTTGATGGTGGTGCCTATACGACTGCCGACGGTCGAGGCAGCATCGCCCAGGAGCGACGGGTTGGCGAGCACGTAGGTATTGAGCACAATGGCTACGATGAACCAGATGATGAAGGTGGGAATGTTGCGATACCAGGGTTTGCTGGCGGTTACCGACGCCATGGTGGAGCGGAAGAAGAAGGGGGTGACCAGCGTCAGTATGACGATCCACAGGGCGCGGGTCAGCTTTACGGTAGTTGCCACTTCGAGGGCGCTGACGCCCTGTGATGCCAGCCAGTCGGGGTGCATCTGGTCGTAGGCAGCACCTGCACCTACCACAGACGATGTGTCGTGGATGGCAATAGCTGCCCACATGCCAAACTGCTTCATCGTCATGCCCAAGGCATCGCCGAAGTAGGGGAAGATGAAGAGGGCAATGCCGTTGAGTACGAATACTACGCCGAGCGCCACCGACATGCTCTCGGCTTTGGCTTTCAGCACTGATCCTACTGCTGCGATGGCAGAACCGCCACAAATGGCTGTGCCCGAACTGATCAGATAACTTGTCTGTGCATCCACTTTCAGCAGGTGTCTGCCAAAGAGCCAACCCAATGCCAGGGTGCCGAAGACGCTGACGATGGTGAATGCCATGCCTTCTGCTCCTGAGGCTAAGGCTTGGTTGACGTTCATGCCGAAACCTAATCCTATGACGGAATACTGCAGAAGCTTCTTCGACATGGTTTTGTTGAATTCGGGGAATGCCTTGCCGAACAGCAGGGCAAAGGCGATGCCGAGTGCCAAGGCTACTGGTGACGATACCCATCGGGTGATCCATTGCATCGATGCCAACGACCATCCTGTTGCTTCGCAGATGAAGCCTATCAGCAGTGATGCGGCTATGATGCCTACTATTAGGATGTAGCAGATCTCGCTGCTATTCCATTGTGGTGTGTTATGTTTCATAATCGTGATATGTGTGTGGTATATTGATTGGGTTATCCTGTTACGGGGCTATTTCTTGAGGGTGGTGTCGAAAAATGTCAAGGTGCGCTCTTGCACCGGTATGCCGCAGGAGTGGGGTATGTCCCATAGCTCGGTGACGAGATTGCTGTCAGCATGTTGGCTTTTCCAAACGCGGTGCATCTCGTCGAATGCCTGCTCTACACCCGGTAGGGGAAAGAGATGATCCTTTCTGCCGTTGATGAACAGCATGGCTTTGGGACATGCCAACGATGCGATATGCGGATAGTCGAGATATTGGCGCAGGGCGGGGATGCAGTTGGCAAAACCGCCATATTCGCGGCGGCCGTAGCGCTTGGTGAGTTGGGCATCGGTATTGATCATCCAACAGATGGAAGCACCCGCTTTGATATGGTCGCTCAGGGCAGAGAGCATCCAGGCACGGTAGCCACCCATGGAGCATCCGACACAGCCTATGCGCTCGGCATCGACACAGGGCAGTTGCGCCAGGAAGTCTGTGGCTGCCAGGTCGTCGTAGGTCATAAAGGCTGACAGGTCGCGTCCGAGCATCATCATATTGCCGGCAATGATGTCGTAGCGGTTGCGATCCACACCTTCTCGTCTGCCGCGCTCGCCCCACATCGGTGCATCCATGGAGAATACCACATAGCCGTGGCGAGCGAGATAGTCGCCCATGTATTGACCATCGTAGAGCTGTTTTGCCCAGGTATCGGCATCGTCGGTAACCTCTCGTGTGACCATGAAGGGACGTATCATCTTCTCCTTGCCGATAAAGAGGTGGCCGCCATGGTCGTGTAGTGCATTGATGGCAGGAAACGGGCCTTTGCCATTTGGGATAAGCAGATAGGCGGTGATGCGTGAATAGGCGTTGATATTGAAAGCAATTTTCTGTGCACGATAGCCATCGCGCTGCTCTTCACCCAATACCTCCATGTTCCATGCCGTTGCCCTGCGCGGTGGAGTCATCATGCACTGGAAAACAGTTTGTCGGGCTGCCTTCTTCCACTTTTTGAAATTGCGTATGGGACTGTTGCCCCATGCCATGGGGTAGGTAAGTTCTTGTTTCAGTTGTTCTACATAGCGTGGTATGTCGTTATCGAACTCATAGTTTTCGCGCTGTTGGATGTGGGCTTGCTGTTTTGACTGCTGAGCTGCGGCAGTCTGCCACATGGTGTTGAGTGCAGGAAACATCAGCATGATGATGCATCCGATGATTTGTTTTGTCTTGTATGTCATAGTAGTGAAGTGTGGGGCAAAGGTACTTTATTTCTGCCACACTACCAAACATTTTCTGCCAAAACCGTCGGTCGAAGCTATTTCACCACCTTGATAGCATACGCTGTGCGAAGGATATGGCCTGTTGGGTCTTTCCCCTGAACGGTCATCTGGTATAGACCTTCTGCAGATGGCATGGTAATTGTCAGGGTTTTCGCTTTGACCATAGGATACCACGTCGTCGTATGGTATTTTGATGCTAATCCGTTCGCAGGGTTTGGATGGTCTTGAGGGAAGGCGTAAGACATGAGTTGTTCGCCATCTTTCAACTTATAATTAGCCAATCGCCCTTTGCGGGTGATAAACGAGATGACACCGCAACAGCTGCTGCTGCCGAAATGGAATGTTCCGGAGTAAATCTGAACATACTTGATGAGGTGTGCGTCGTAGTTTAACAGGTCGTCTGCATCGTAGATAGGCATTCCGTCGAGTAAGATCAATGCCGGCATCTTGGCATAGCTTCTCGTTTCTGGATTGTACGTATATAGGAGACTGACACCATGCTGTTTCTCCTTTCTTATTCCTTTTATAAATTCAAGGAGCATTTCTCGCACATCTTTCATCTGGGTGTATTCGTCCAGATCATAGAAATAGTCGGGTGTGGCAGACATCAACTTGATGGAGTGAACCAACGAGGCGTCAGGGGCGTTCGCATCGCTTGATGCTTGTTGACGGGCGATAGCGGCACGCTCTCGCAATGCTTTCTCCTGACAATAGACCGTGAGTTTCGGCAGACGCTTGGGTAGCATCGATTGATAGGGAGATACCAATTCCATCGGGATGGATCGGCCTAAGCTGTCGTAGGCAGTGACCAATACGGGTTGGTTGCCACTGATGCCCGATGTAAAGTAGAGGTAAGAACCGTCTGGCTGGCGCTTGCCGTCATATAGCAGGGCGGTCTTGCCTATCAGCGACAGACGGGTTGTCATGACCTTGGCAGAAGTGCCCGATGCCACTCTGGCTCTGACAATATGTCCCTCTACTTCGGGGCAATACGCTGTCATGCCTCCTTCGGTCGTAGGTTGGACCGATGGCTTGCAGACAGAGAGGTTGGCAGATATTCCTCCTTTCGTGATAGAGACGCAGCAGCCCGATGCATCGGTTTCCGGCAAGGGAATACATACCGTATCGCCTGCTTTGTATCGGAACAGTGCATGGGGAGTCTGGCAACTGTCTGACGGGATGATGGTGATGTCGTCCAGCCGTGAGAGTTTATCCGCATTGATCACACCGATGATGGAACGGCAGATGGCATCTGTGCCGAGTCGTTGCGAGACGCGTGTGTAGGCTGACAGTTGGTAGCAGCCGCTGTGCATAGTGGTGGGTAGGGGAATCTCTGCCCAACCATGTCCATCTCTTAAGGCAACCATACATTGAGCATACATGCTGAGTGTATCGGAAATCTCTACGTAAGCCACACGACTGGCAGAGGGTTTGCCGTCAATGCTGGCATCAACACGCACGCAAAGCCGTTCTCCGACCAGATAACAGTCTTTGTCGGTATAGGCAGATACTACTTCCACCTTTGACTGAGCGAAAGCAGAACATCCTATCAGTAAGGATAGTATAAGAGCTAAATGTCTAATCATAAACTATTGTTTGTTTTGCCAGAAATCGGGGCGGTCTATGGCGTCTCCACCCCAATACTTATCACGATAATCTACACACCAGGTAAAAGTCCACATGGTGTCGCCGGTGTTGGGAGTGTGGGTATAGACACTATACCCCCTGTTCACCAATGCAGAGGGCGATAGCCCATCCTGTGGAAATGTCTGAGGATTGTTTTGGCTCTTATAGCCGACATCCGAACCGTTGATATACATCTCCTTCATACTCGTGTGGCCTCTTACTCCGATATATCCGATGGCTTTCCGCTCACCGACAGACTTGATGTTGGTGGGGAGTTCGGAGGGCATGGGAGTGAACAAACCTCCCATATTGTATGTTTGATTGAGCATCAACCGGCGGTATTCATATTCCTGACGGGTGATAGCCATCTGTTTGATGCGTGTGCAACAGCGTGTTTGCAACCGATGGTCACTAATAGTGCGTGTGTAGATGCTGCGCTTGGTGATGGCTCCACAGCCATAATCCTCATTGGTGGCGAAATTGGCAAGTGCTATGGCGTGACGCCAACCGTGGTTGGTATATGCTTCGGGAGAAATCTTCTCAAATGTGCCGTTTTGACCATCCGAGTCGCCTTCGTTCTGTCCCATACAATATTTCCATTGTGTGGTAAGCGGTGTGTAAATCTCATAATAGTCATCTACCTGCCATAAGAGATATACCAGTGCATGGGGATCTTCGGTTGTGACCATTACATTGATCGACTTATTGACCTCTGACTGTTCGTAACAGATATCGGTGAGCTCAGGAGCGTCAAGCGGTTGCATGGGTTCGCTGGCGAAATTTCCGTATGGGGTTGATACCTCAACGTAATACTTCTGGTCTGACGACAGCTTACCGACATTTACGATGAAGCGTCCAGTGAAATTGCCGACTCCGTGTCCTTCAAAGACCTGTCCGTCTGTACCTTTTACAACAACTGTTGCATCGTCTATATTGGAATAAATCTCCTCCAGTTCGCCAGTAGGTCTTGCTGTGCTATGCAGTGAGAACACACACTCGCTCTCGCTCACAATCTGCCCAAAGATGACGACCATGGGTTCTGTCTCGGAGTCGGGTATCTCGTAGTCGTAGGTGCATGCCACGGTTGTCAGCAGTGTCATGCAAAAGATGAAGGCGCGTTTTATGTGATGGATATCATGTAGCATGGTTAGAACTTGATGTTGTAGTTAATATATGGAATAGGTGCACCGAATACGGACAACTTGTAACCTCGAACATTATTCCCGTCACCCTCAAAGTAGATGGAGTAGGCATTACGACGTCCAAGCAGGTTGTAAACACCAATGGTAAACCAACTGTGTGTGGATGCGGTCAGGTGATGGCTTGGCTCGATATTGAAAGACCAGTCAAGTCGGAAATAGTCTGGCATGCGCAGTTTGTTACGGTCGGAATAGACAGGCACCGAGTAATCGCCCGTTGTCTCCGAGGGCATGATGCCGATGGGAGCTGTATAGGGTCTGCCGGTGCTGTATTCTGCATTGAGCGATGTGCTATATCTGCGTGTGAATTTATAGTTGCAGACCAACTTCAGATTATGGGGACTGTCATAGTCTGCCGCAAACCATCGGCCTTGGTTGATCGGCGTTTGCCCCATAGCGTTCTTTTGCTTCAGTTCGGTGCGCGAATAGGTATAGTTCAACCATCCGTTCAGCTTGCCATAGAACTTGCGAATCTGTAGTTCGATGCCGTAGGCACGTCCGCTTGTTCCCACCACATCTTCGTATAGATGATCATTCATGACGAGGATGGCAGCATTGCGGTAGGTCAGATAGTCTTTCATCCCTTTGTAGTAGGCTTCAGCCGAAAATTCATAGCAGCCTTTGCCAAACTGCAGGTAGTAGCCGGTTGTTGCTTGCCAGCCCGACTGTGGCTTTACCTTAGCGTTGCTGAGCATCCAGATGTCTGTTGGCGACATGATGACGGTATTGGAAACCTTATGGATAAACTGGTGCAGGGTGTTGAATCCTGCTTTGACAGATGCGTTGTCGTTGAGTTTATAGTTGGCAGAAAGGCGGATGTCGGGACGCAGATAGAAGGTCTCTAATCCTTCTTTGAAAGATTTGAACAGGTTCAGCCGGACGCCTCCAACGATATTCAGCACTGGCGACAAAGTCCAGGTGTCTTCCATCCACAAGGCGCTCTCTACGGCATGGTCGGTATTGAGTTTCCGTCCCACGAT
This sequence comes from Prevotella sp. P5-126, assembly GCF_002251185.1. Classification (NCBI taxonomy): domain Bacteria; kingdom Pseudomonadati; phylum Bacteroidota; class Bacteroidia; order Bacteroidales; family Prevotellaceae; genus Prevotella; species Prevotella sp. P5-126. The sequence goes on along the minus strand of NZ_NPIZ01000111.1, from coordinate 31,712 downwards.
GTACGAGTTCTCTCCCCAAGGCTGATAACTGCCGGGCATAATCCGATAGTACTGTCCCTGTATGCCCATATTCAACTGGTGGTCTTTATGGAGTGCATAGTTGGCGTTGCCCTTTACAAAATAGTTGTTCAGGTTGAACGAGAGCGTTGCGGCAGATGTGGGATATTCGGAGTCTCTGTTGGCATAGTCATAATGGTCATAACCTGCGATGAGCGTCGTCGAGAGTCGGTCGCCATAGCGACTGCGCAGCTCTGCCGATAGGTTCGTGTTGCTATAGTTATATTTCTTCTCTTTGGTGAGCGAGAAGCGATCGCGGCTGTAATAACCATTGATGAGCAGCGTATGGTTGTGCGACAAGAGGGTGTTCAGTGTGCCACCCACATCCCAATAGCCGGCTTTGCCATCGCGGTATCCGTAGGTGTTGCCTCCTTCGTTCCACGAATCTGAATCGTGGTTCTTCTTGTTGATCAGTTTGAGCATCCAGTCAGAATAGGTGGCACGACCGCCTAACAGTAGCGACATGCGGTCTTTCACGATAGGTATTTCAACTGCAGCTCTTGATGTCACAAGACCGATACTGGCTGATCCATGGAAGCTGTTGCGATCGGGAGTCTTCCCTTTTATATTCATGACCGACGACAGACGACCGCCATACTGACTGGGGATGCCTCCCTTGTACAGATCGGTCTCACCCACCAAATCGGGATCTATGACCGAGAAGAGTCCGAACATGTGCATCGGGTTGAATATGGTGTTGCCGTTGTAGAGTATCTGGGTGTGCTCCGTAGCACCGCCGCGCACATTGATTCCGCTGCCAGCCTCGCCTGTTGAGGCAACTCCCGGCAACTTCAATGCGAGTTTCAAGACGTCAGTTTCTCCCATGACTAATGGGACATTGCGAAGTAGCGAGGGGTGGAACGACTCTACACCGCTATACTGTTGCGACTGCTTCTTGCGCATGCCTAACACCTCTACCTCTTTGAGCATTTCGTATTCTCGCTGGGTATTAAGAGGTTTGATGCCTGCGGTTCCCGGCTTTATCTGTTTCTCATCGCTGTAATTCAAACGGTGGGTGCTGCCCGAAGCGTATGCCTGAAAGACTGGCACCGCTGCTGCATCAGCCATACTGATGGACATGCTGTCCCATGGCGCTGTAGGATTTACCGAGACGGTATAGGTCGTATCTTCGGGGTGCGCCTCGGGTTCACGGCTTGCCATCAGACCATCCAAAAACTCCGTGCAGCTCTTCAGACTTTCCAGTCTGACGCTCTGCCAGAATCCTATATTGTGTTTGCGCTTATACTGTCGCAACTCATTGCGGTATGCCGGTACTGCCCGGCGCAGCGATTTATACCCTTTTACCTCGTGTAAGGATCCGTCTGCCAATCGCAGGTAATATCTGTCAATGGTCTTTATCTGATGATAGGAACGCCGATCGATTTCTACATCACCATAGTTTTGCTTGGTTTTGTTGAGCAATAGCGAAGCATGACTGCCCTGATACACAACCTGCATGAACCATTCATGCTCTCTTTCAAAGTGGTTGCCATCAAGTTCAAACCATTTGATTTTGTCCTGATTAGGAACTATAGAGAGTTTGCTGTCTGGTGCAACAACAGCAAGTTGGTTGTCCATGATATTGTAGCGCATAGGTACAAAGGTATAGACATTACCATCATAGCAGATGTTTCCTAGTTGAAATGAGTCACTATTCCAGTAAGGATGGGTAGTCCAGGTCGCATGTGAAATCGAAGTTTCAACCTGCCCCTGATAGAGAGCCGCGCAATCGCCAGCGGCTCCCATATAGGCAGAAATGATAAAGGTTGCCAGTGTATCACAGACCATGGTGCTGTTCTTTTATGAGTGACTATTTGTTTCTTATCGATTCCGATGGTATCTTTTCGAGTATCTTTTGCAGCTGATAGCTGGTTGAAGATCCACCGTCATAGCCATCGTAGTTATGGTCAATCTTCTTGATTATTTGTAATTTAGTGTAATAACCTTCCTCAAACGAAAAACCTTTAATACGATCTTGAGGCCACTTGTTCCAATTCTTTTTGCCTTCCTCTCTTACCCACATGCCAGGTTCCTCTTTTGTAACGATGTCGTAAAAAATAACAGGTTCTGAGTCTATTTCTACTATCATATTAACGACCTCTATCTTGTCGTCATCACTACATGACGATATGGCAAAGGTAAAGAGGGCAAGTAGAATACTTGTGATAAAATAAAAATGAGTTCTTTTCATAATTGTAATGTGTTAGTGAGTTATATGTTTTTGGTTATTGTATTTATTTTTATTTTGTGGCTACAAATTTAAGATAATTATTGATAGGTTTGTCAAATAGACTGGAAAACTTTTGTTTTTTTACACTATTTATACTAACACTGCGATATATGGCTTAATATTATACTATTTTAACGGTTTCTCGGGGTAAACTGTTAGAAAATGGTAATAAGTCTGTAATTTTGTCTTGGATAGACAGATGAATTATGATACACAATAGATGCTGACAGCGGCCAATGATGTTGCATGACTATTGTGATAACGTTGGCATAGAGAAGAATGGTGCAGTATGATGGTGATGCATGAGACAAAGCCACACGCTGCCAGCCACACCACAGCACAGCAACGTCATGGTCCGTCAAAGTCATAGATCTACGGAGATTATTAACCATTTCTTTGGCAGTTTCAATAAGTTTGCGTATTTTTGCAAGAATAACACAGATAACCTCATGACAGATATATGGCCTTTAGCTTTTCGACTATGAAAAAGATGAAGATTGGATTGCTGCCACGGATATTGATAGCCATGGCACTGGGTATTGCTGGCGGTATGGTGTCGCCGGAAATGCCAGTACGCGTTTTTGTGACTTTCAATGGTTTGTTTAGCGAGTTTTTGGGATTCCTCATTCCCCTGATCATTGTGGGACTGGTGACACCTGCCATTGCCGATATCGGACGGGAGGCTGGTCGCTTGCTGGTGGTCACGGCATTGCTGGCCTATGGCGCAACGGTATGTTCCGGACTGTTGTCGTATGGCGTTAGCGAGGCGGTATTCCCTTCGCTCATCTCCGATCAGATAGAATGGACATCGATCAACGAGGCGAAACAGCAGGAACCTTATTTCACCGTGAGCATCACACCGCCGATGGCTGTGATGACCTCATTGGTCATGGCGTTTACACTCGGCTTGGGCATAGCCTATCAGGGCACGGCAACGCTGAAGAATGTTTTCACCGAATTCAGACAGATTATCACCAAGACCATACAGGTGGTGGTATTGCCGCTACTACCTATTTATATATTCGGCATATTCTTCAACATGACCCATTCGGGCGAAGTCTTCCGGGTGCTGTCAGTCTTTGTGAAGATTATCGGCGTGATATTCGTGATGCACGTCGTATTGCTGCTCTTGCAATATGCCGTAGCAGGACTGCTGACCCATAGGAATCCGTTGCGACTGCTGATGCGCATGATGCCTGCCTATTTTACCGCACTCGGCACACAATCGTCGGCAGCAACCATTCCTGTGACACTCCGGCAGACCATAGCCAATGGGGTGGGTGAGGGTATTGCCGGCTTTGTGGTGCCCCTTTGTGCCACGATACATTTGTCGGGTAGCACATTGAAGATTGTGGCATGTGCCATGGCGCTGATGATGATGCAGCATATAGACTACGACATGCAAGGCATGATAGGATTCATACTGATGCTGGGCATTACGATGGTTGCCGCACCGGGTGTGCCGGGTGGAGCCATTATGGCAGCATTGGGAATCCTACAGTCTATGCTGGGATTCGACCAGCAGTCGTTAGCACTGATGATAGCCCTTTATATCGCTATGGATAGTTTCGGCACTGCCTGCAATGTGACGGGTGACGGTGCCTTGGCGCTGATTATCGACCGATGGTTTGGCAGAAAAGTCGCTGTGACGGGTTGATAGCAACCGCATGACTTTAATTTGGATAACAAATACACATGATACACTACAATTTCAAACGTGACGTCAACCACCTCGTGGGACCCATTCTGCTGGAAACCCTACTGACTTTTCTCTTGGGAGGCGTCGATACTTTCATGCTCAGCCAGTATAGCGATGCGGCTGTAGCAGCAGTAGGAGTAGATAACCAGATACTCTCGTTGGTGTTTCTGCTCTTCACTATTATCAATGCCGGCACTTCTGTGCTGTGTGCACAGTATCTCGGAGCAGGACGCGAAGAGAAGTTTATCAGAGTCGGCATAGTGGCTTTGGCACTCAATCTGGTGGTGGGAATAGCTGTCAGCCTGACGCTGTTTCTCGGTGCCGACTCGATATTGACACTCATGGGACTGCGTCCCGAACTGATGGTGTATGGTCGCCCGTATATGCAGATAGTGGGCGGAATGGCTTTCACACAGGCGATTTCCACCACGGTGAGCACCATTCTGCGATCTGCCAAGATGCCCGTTCCGCCAATGATGGTGGTGGGGGTGGTCAATGTGCTCAACATCATGGGCAACTATATATTGATATTCGGTAAGTTTGGCATGCCCGAAATGGGTGCCGAGGGTGCCGCCATCTCTACAAGCATATCGCGAGTAGTGGCTATGGTGTTGTTGGTGGTCATATTGCGTTGGCGCTTGTTTACCTATGTGCCTCAAAAACTCTTTGCTCATTTCCCCACACACGAGTTGCGCAATCTGCTGAAGATTGGCATGCCATCGGCTGGCGAAAATATATCCTACAACCTGCAGCAGCTCACCTTGCTGTATTTCATCAATATGCTGGGCAATGACGAACTGACTGCCCGCACCTATATTGTCAATGTGGTGATGTTTGTCTATATGTATGCCATCTGCATTGCCCAGGCAAGCAGCATCATGGTGGGACATCTGACAGGATTGGGAAAAACACAGGCGGCATACCAAGTGGGACGCTTCTCCTGGCGTAGGGGAGCACTCGTCACACTGTCGTTCTCGGTGCTCTGTGCGCTCTGCGGACCGTTTATTGCCGACTGTCTGACCGACAATCCCACTATCGCCAAACTGGTATGCACCTGCTTCTGGGTCGATGTGCTGCTCGAAGTGGGTAAGTGTGTCAATATCTGGGCGACCAATACGCTGAGGGCTACTGGCGACATCCTCTATCCCTTCTACCTCGGTCTTGTGGTGCAATGGGCTGTGGGGGTGCTGTTCGGATATCTGCTGGGCATCACGCTTGGCTTCGGACTGGTGGGCATGTGGTTTGCCTTTGTGCTCGACGAGAATATCCGCGGCATACTGTTTGTCAGACGATGGAATGCCTTTAAATGGGCAAACAAGTCGTTTGTGAATTGAAGAACTAAACGATAGAACTCTAAATCATAAAACTATGAACGAAGCATTTATCATCCGCATTTTGTTGGCAGCCCTGCTGGGTGGTGCCATCGGTATAGAACGTGAATACCGGGCAAAGGAAGCTGGATTCAGAACCCACTTCCTTGTAGGGCTTGGTGCTGCCATCTTCATGATACTGTCTAAATATGGTTACGATGATGTGGTGGGCGGAGTGGTGCGCCTTGACCCTTCGCGCATTGCCTCACAGGTGGTCAGCGGTATCGGTTTTATCGGTGCCGGATGTATCATCTTCCAGCGCCATGTGGTGCGCGGACTGACTACAGCGGCTGGGCTGTGGGTGACCTCTGCCATCGGATTGGCTTGCGGATCGGGACTCTATCTGCTGGCAACGGTTTCTACGGTTCTCGTATTGTTGTGCTTGGAAGGTGTCAGCATCTTGCACAACCGATTCGGTGCGAAGCAAATTTCGCTGACCTTCTCTGCTCCTACACGTGAGGGAATACGCGAAGTGCTCGATTCTATCGGTCGCGAACACGCTGAGGTGTTGGCTTATGAAATGAAAACTCATCGCTCACAAGATGCTGAAACATATACCGCCACCGTTCGCTTGAAGGTGAAGCGCAACCATTATCAGTCGCGCATCATGTCGTTTATGACTGAGTTTGATGGAATCACCATCGACAATCTGGAATAGCATCATGGCCATAGGAGGTCGGCGGTTGAGCGCATGGAAGTTTTTTTTCGCCTTTCCGAAACCGTGACACAACGACGAGGTTTGTTTGACGCTGTCGAAAAAACCTCGTTTCTCTTACGTACGCGCACGCGCGTCTTTCGCAAAAATCGACCACTCGACCACCAAGTCTGTGTAAAGCTATGTGGTACAACGGTTTAGCTGGTGGTCGAATATCGTTTCATAGGGTGTTTTCGACCACCATTCGAACATCTATCGACCACCGTCAAAATTTGTCGAATTTTTACATCTCAGCCCAATATACGTATTGTCAGACATTTCCAAACCTTTGGCAAAAGTATTGCCCAACGTTTGGCAAGAGTGTTTCCCAACGTTTGGCAAGAGTGTTTCCCAACGTTTGGCAAGAGTGTTTTCAAACGTTTGATAAAGGTGTTTTCAACGTCTGATAAAAGTATTATCCAACGTTTGATAAAAGTATTATCCAACGTTTGATAAAAGGTGTTATCCAATATTTGATAAAGGTGTTATCAAGGCTTGTCAAAGTGCTGATAAACGATAGTATTTTATAAGGAAAATAGGATCACGCTTTACTTTTGTCCTTACAGGACGTAGGCTAAATAAAATCATACACCCCAGGGTGTTACCCTGGGCTATGAAGATTTTGCCCCATTCGGGGCGTTAGTAACCCAACAACTAACGACGGGCTAATACCCAACAACTAAAGATGTGTTAATAACCAAACAAGCAAAGGCGGGCTGAAAGCCCAATGGTTTCCTTAGCCCAGGGCATCGCCCTGCGGATATGAATGCACATAATCAACCACGTCCTGAAAGGACAAAAGTAACTCAGCTCTGCTCTTTTGCCGAAAACAATAGTAATTCCACATTGAAAAGCATCATTCTTTAGGCTGATTCGTGCACATCACATCGTTGCACTGGTGGTCGATGGGTGGTCGATAATCCTGAATTTCAGACAATCGACCACCGCATATAGCGCTGAATGACAGCGCGATACACGGATTGGTGGTCGAGTGGTCGAAATTTTTCTGAAAACTGAATTTTATGTAAGCACTTCAGGTGCTCCTTTCTGTAGCACCACAGTCGCTTGTCAAATGGCAGAATAGAACTTAAAATACTGATATCTAACAGTTTCTATTTGCCGAGTTGCTGTCTGAAGTTGAGCGCAGCACCGATGGCAGTACAAAATTCAGAGTATTTCGGTATGTGGAAACGCACGTTGTAGAGCTTTTCCAGCATAGGATAAATCTCTTTGCATTGGGGGTAGAGCGTCAGATTGCCTATCAGTACAAAGTCTTTGATGCCCGTGTTGAGGGCGGAAAGAATGCTCGCAGAACCGATGCTCTGCAATACCATGGTGATAATGCCAAGGGCAATATCTTCGCGTGGCGCGTCATACTGTGCCTTGCTGAATAGCGATGCGGTGGCATTCATGGGGAGGCCGGGCAAAGGACGACTAGAGATGTCGCCGATGAGCAAGTTGATGTTGCGGATGTCGCCACGGAGTGCCAGACTCGAAATCTGTTTCGGATCGCTTGTGTTGAGCATCACACGCGATAGACCCTGTACGGTTCCACCTCCGATACCAATACCTCCGATGTGTCGGATCTCATCGCCATCACATTGCACAAAGCTGGTTCCTGTGCCCATCGATACTACAATGGCTTTTGAGAGACCGCTTTCAAAGCGTGCGCCCAAGCCATCTGCAATGAATTCGTCGGTCTTGCCTGTTGGCAATCCATAGACGGGTCCGTCGATATATGCCGATCCCACACCAGTCACCATGACTTGTTCAACGTCGCTGAGACTGATGTTGTTGTCGTGAAGATACTTTCCGAAAGCTCCGTAGAGTGATGTGACGGGATCGACCGCAGTAATGCGGATGGGTGAAAGAACATGTTGTTCGTGCAGTCCAACAATCTTGGTGGTCGATATGCCCACGTCAATGCCGATGATGATTCCCATTGGTTTTTACTTTCTTTTTTGTTTGTTAGTTCGTTTATCCGCCGACAAAGGTACGAATAAGCGAGCAGAATAAAAAAGAAATGCCCAAATTTCTTTTTTATTCTCGAGCGCGAGTACCTTGGACGCTTTAGCGCCAAAGTACGAATAAGCGAGCAGAATAGAAAAGAAATGCCCAAATTTCTTTTTATTCTCGAGCGCGAGTACCTTGGACGCTTTAGCGCCAAAGTACGAATAAGCGAGCAGAATAGAAAAGAAATGCCCAAATTTCTTTTTATTCTCGAGCGCGAGTACGATATGTAGAAAAGTAAAACCCCTGCCAACTAAATGTTGAACAGGGGCTTAAATGAAAGGAGGAGTGGTACCTCCAGGAATCGAACCGGGGACACACGGATTTTCAGTCCGATGCTCTACCAACTGAGCTAAGGCACCATATTCGGTTTTGCAATCCTTTCGTTTGCGGTTGCAAAGGTACTACATAATTTTGATATACCAAACAAACCGCATGAAAAAGTGCTATTTGTTAACGAATTTTAAGAACTTTCGCCCTTTTTTCCTCCATTTACCTTTGTTTTTGCGCTTATTTTGCCATTATTGCAGTGGATTCCAACCTTGCGCTTTTAGTGGAAATTCTTGGTCGTCGCGTGTCACAAGCACCTGTCCGAGGCTATCCTTTGTGATGTGTCCGATGAGGCGAACATCGTCGATGGCCTGGATTTTCTCATGGTCACCAATAGGAATGGTGAACAGCAATTCATAGTCTTCGCCGCCGTTGAGTGCGCAGGTGGTCACGTTCATGTTGAGTTCTTCTGCCATTACCGCAGTCTGATAGTCGATGGGGATCTGCTTCTCGAAGATACGGCATCCCACATGGCTTTGCTTGCAGATGTGCATCAGTTCACTCGACAGTCCATCGCTGATATCCATCATAGCTGTGGGGCGTATGCCGGCAGCACGGAGCTTTTCGATAATATCGCCGCGTGCCTCGGTGCGCAGTTGGCGCTGGAGCAGATATTCTTTGCCGGCAAAGTCGGGCTGGAACTGAGCCAGACTCTCCAATGCCTTTTTATCGCCTTTGCGTTTGGCTTCGTCAACTTGTGAATAGTAAACAGATTTCTCACGTTCTAAGAGTTGCAGTCCCATATAGGCAGCACCGAGGTCTCCGCTGACACATATCAGGTCGGTCTCTTTGGCTCCGTTGCGATAGACGATATCCTCTTTCTTGGCTTCGCCGATACAGGTGATGGAGATGGCGAGGCCTGTATAAGATGAGGTGGTGTCGCCTCCTACGATATCCACATGCCATTTGTCGCATGCCAGGCGCAGTCCGTTGTAGAACTGTTCCATATCTTCCACGGTGAAGCGCTTGCTTACTGCCAGACTGACGGTCAGTTGGCGTGGGGTGCCGTTCATGGCGAAGATGTCGCTGATGTTGACCATGGCAGACTTGTAGCCAAGGTGCTCTAAATCTATATAGGTGAGGTCGAAGTGTACGCCTTCCATCAGCATGTCGGTGGTGACGAGTACTTCGCTGTTGGGGTAACTGAGTACGGCGCAGTCATCGCCTACGCCGTACTTTGTTGATTCATTCTGTGGTTTGATGTCTTTGGTCAGTCTGTCGATCAGTCCAAATTCACCCAGTTTTGCTATTTCCATGTATTTGTTTATGCTATGTTAATCATTTCACGCATGATCTCGGTCATCAAAGGCTGTGCCTTGTTGGCTGCTTCCTGTACTTCTTCGTGACTTACTTCAACAGGATCGTCGAAGCCGCCAAGGTCGGTAATGACGCTCACACCGAAGGTCTTGATGCCGCAATGGTGGGCTACAATTACTTCGGGGACGGTACTCATGCCGATGGCGTCGCCGCCCATCTTGGCAAACATGCGGTATTCGGCTGGTGTTTCAAAGGTGGGACCCTGTACGCCGATATATACACCATGCTGCACTTTGATGCCTTTTTCTGCTGCCACTTTATCAGCTTCTGCCACCAGTTGCAGGTCGTATGGCTCGTGCATGTCTGGGAAGCGAGGTCCGGTGGGGAAGTTTTTCCCGCGCAAGGGGTGTTCGGGGAACAGGTTGATGTGGTCGGTGATGATCATGAGGTCACCGATATTGAACTGTGGGTTCATGCCTCCGGCTGCATTTGACACGAAAAGCGTCTTGATGCCCAGTTCGTACATGACGCGTACGGGGAACGTTACTTCCTTCATCGAATAGCCTTCGTAGAAGTGGAAGCGTCCTTGCATGGCCATGATGTCCTTGTTGCCCAGTTTGCCGAAGATGAGTTTGCCAGAGTGGCCTTCTACGGTAGAAATGGGGAAGTTGGGGATTTCGCTGTATGGGAATTCGTATTTATCAGTTATTTCGGAAGCTAATTGTCCGAGTCCTGTTCCCAGAATGATCGCTGTTGTGGGATTTGTGGTCATCCTTTCTTTGATCCAGGATGCTGTTTCTCGAATTTTTTCGTACATAGCTGATGATGTATTTGTTAAACATTTCGCCCTGGTCCAGCATGAAGCTGATGGTTACAGGGAGTATATACATATTGTTTTTTACTTCTTCGCTTAGTCCTTCGACGTCGTACAGACGGGCTGCGTCTTTCTCTGTCGTGATGAGCAGACGTGGTTTCGGCAGTTGTTCGAAGGTGTTGTTGATGTGCTGAATGTCTTTGCTTTTGAACTGATGGTGGTCGCTGTAGGTCAGCGGAGTCAGGTGCGTGGTGTAGGGCTTTAAGTCCTGTATCATCTGTTTGGGCGATGCAATACCGGTGAGCAACAGGATGTGTTCGTCGGCTTTGATGCTTTCGAGTGGTCGTTTGCCCTGATTCTGTTTGTCCTGTCCGCCGAACATGGGGCGTAGCGATCCGTATTTCAACGAGGTGAAGTAGAGCGACTGGTAGGCATAGAGCTGCATCATCTTGTTGGTCACGCGATACTCCATCGGTTTCATGTCTTTAGGACATTTTGTCACGATGACAACATCAGCGCGGTCTTTGGCAGACAACGGTTCGCGCAGTCTGCCTGCAGGCAAGAGGCAGTCGTCGATAATCAGACGATGGTAATCCACCAAGAGGATATTGATGCCTGGCTGCACGTAACGGTGCTGGAACGCATCGTCGAGCAGGATGACATCAGCCTTGTTGAGTTCTGTCAGTTGGTCGATGCCGTGGCAACGCTTTTTGTCAACTGCCACGGTGATGTCGGGATATTTCCTTTTCATCTGAAACGGTTCGTCGCCGATGCGCTTCATCGGTGTGTCGTTGTCTGCCAAGACAAATCCTTTGCTCTTACGCTTATAGCCACGACTGAGTACTGCCACCTTGCAATGGTCTTTCAGCAGTTCGATAAGATATTCCACGTGAGGGGTTTTTCCTGTACCGCCAACTGTGATATTGCCCACCGAGATGACGGGTATGTCAAACGATCGGCTTTTCAGCAGATTCATCTCAAAGGCCATGTTGCGAAGCTTCACACCGATTCCGTAAAGCCAGCTCAGCGGAAGTAGCCATTTGTTGATGCGGATGAAATTCCCTCTTGCGTTCATATATTATATAAGGTGTAATTATCGAATAGTAAGGAAATAGGGCAGACGAGCCTGAATCTTACTCATGTTTTCCACCTGCTTGATGTAGCGGAGCGGCTCGTAGAGTTCGCCGAAAGTGGCTTGCATTTGTTCGTCGAGATAGCTGCCGCTATTGCCACTTGCCGATGCCAGAAGGGTTTCATACCAACTGCTTGGAGTCTGATACTCGCTGGCGTAATATTCGTCGAGCTTTGCCAGTTGGGCGGCTTTCTTGACAGCGTCGTCGAGCGAACCGATTCCATCTACGAGATGAATCTTCAGGGCGTCGTTGCCCAGCCATACACGGCCTTGTGCAATCTGCTCCACTTGGGCTACGGACATCTTGCGTCCGTCAGCCACACGTTTGCGGAAGAGTTCGTAGCCTTTGCCGATATATTTGTCGAGGATAGCCATCTCTTCTGCGTTAAAGAATCGTGAACGCGTGCCGAAGTTGGCATGTTTGTTGGTTTTTACCTCGTCAAACTTGATGCCGAGCTTGTCTTTCATCAGTTCGCTATAGTTGAGGAACATGCCGAAGATACCGATAGAACCGGTAATGGTAGTGGGATCGGAGTAGATATAGTTGGCTGCACAACTGATGTAATAGCCTCCCGATGCTGCGTATCCGCCCATGGAAACCACTACGGGTTTCTTGGCTTTCAACTTGGTGACTGCGTGCCAGATTTGTTCTGAAGCATAGGCAGAACCACCAGGTGAGTTGACGCGGAGCACTACTGCTTTCACATCGTCGTCGTCGGCCAGTTCTTCCAAGTCCTTACACATATCTTTTCCCACGATACAGGTTTGTGGATTCATGGGATTGCTGTTGTCTTCATCTACAATATCTCCATAAGCATAATAGACAGCAACCTTGTCGCCACGATTTTTCTTATCCTCCACATTGAGCATATCGCCCAGGCTGAGTTGTGGAATGTCGGTGTCGGTATCGATGTCGAGGCGTTTCTTGATGACGTTTTTCACTTCATCAGCATACATGGTCTTGTCGATGAGGCGCAGTTTGATGAGCTCCTGTGCATCGGCCAAATCCATGAAACGATCGGCGTATGCGTTGAGCGAGTCGGTAGAAATCTTACGGCTGGCAGATACGTCTTTGAGCATTACCTTCCATATGCCTGTCACATAGGCAGTCACCTGTTCGCGGTTAGCTTCGCTCATGCCGTCGGCAGTCACTTGCTCTGGTGCGCTCTTGTATTTTCCTACTTTGCAGAGTTCAAACTTAACGCCAAACTTAGCGAGCAAATCTTTGTAGAATACAGGTTCGGCAGCCAGTCCGTGCCAACCAATCTGACCTTGCGGGTTGAGCAGAATCTGGTCAGCCACCGAGCAGAGGTAGTATTCGCTCTGACTGTATCCGTCGGAGTAACTGATGATCCATTTACCACTCTTCTTGAAGTCGAGTAATGCCTCGCGAATGGCATGGAGTGATGCTGGCGAGTCTGTTGCCATTCCGTCTGCCTGAATGTAGATACCTTTGATGTTCTCGTTGTCTTTCGCTTTATGGATAGCACTTATAATGTCGTTGAGTCCGTCGATAGTGGTGTCGCTGCCTTTCAGAAATCCTATCGGATTGTCTGTGCCGCGTTCATCAATGTTGTTCTTGAGAACAAGGGTGAATACTGAACCGTCTTTCACCTGAACGGTTGATGCGGTGCTTGCGGCAAGGCCGACCAGCGAGATAACACCCAATATGCCTACGATAACAGAAAGCATGACGATTCCGGTTATGGTTGCGCCTACGTATTTAATAAAATCTTTCATAATTTATTGTTTTGATATGGTTTGTTGTCTTTTGAATAAAATCCGATAGTACACATTTCGTTGCAAAGGTAGTGCAAACCGAGCGAAATACAAAGAAAAACCCCGTTTTTCTTTTATTTCCGAGGTGCCGCCTACCTAAGGTGCTTTGCATCAAAGGTAGTGCAAACCGAGCGAAATACAAAGAAAAACCCCGTTTTTCTTTTATTTCCCCTTTTGCTCTCCCATCTATTTCCCATTATTGTCTGTCAGTTTTGGGGACTTACTTGGGACTCACTTGGGACTTATATCGGACTTACTTAATAATCTCGCTACATATAAAGATGGCAACATCCCGAACGCATCCCGAACGCATCCCGAACATCAAAAATGTCATAAGCATCATTAAAAATCGTGGCAGAAGTTGTGCTCACATCAGTCTTACACCTTATTTATATATGATTCCCCGCTTCTTTGTGGCAGTCATACACGGAGTGGAAGTGTGACAATGTGTCAGTCTTTGGCGAATGGCACACTTTTGGCATATTGACTGACAGAAGAAATTTAACTTTAAAACAGATAAAGATTATGATGAACATTAAACCATTAGGTGACCGCGTGCTGGTATTGCCCGCACCCGCAGAAGAAAAGATTGGTGGAATTATCATTCCTGATACAGCTAAAGAGAAACCTCTCCACGGTAAAATTGTTGCTGCTGGACAAGGCACTAAGGACGAAGAGATGATTCTGAAAGCCGGCGACGAAGTGCTTTATGGCAAATATAGCGGTACCGAACTTGAGTTTGAAGGTGAAAAATATCTGATGATGCGCCAGAGCGATGTGCTCGCCATTATCGAAAAATAAGCAATTGACAATAATAAAAGAATAAGGAATAAACATTATGGCAAAAGATATTAAATTCAATATTGAAGCTCGTGACCTGTTGAAAAACGGTGTCGATCAGTTGGCTAATGCAGTAAAGGTAACCCTCGGTCCTAAGGGACGCAACGTGGTTATCGAGAAGAAGTTTGGCGCTCCACAGATCACCAAGGACGGTGTTACGGTAGCTAAGGAAATCGAACTCGAAGATAAATTTGAGAACACAGGTGCTCAGCTGGTAAAGAGTGTTGCTTCTAAGACTGGTGACGATGCCGGTGATGGAACAACTACTGCCACCATTCTCACTCAGGCTATTGTGACCGAAGGTCTGAAAAACGTGACCGCAGGTGCCAATCCTATGGATTTGAAACGCGGTATTGACAAGGCTGTGAAAGCCGTGGTTGACCACATCAAGGAGAGCGCTGAGCAGGTTGGCGACAACTACGACAAGATTGAACAGGTTGCCACAGTAAGTGCTAACAACGATGAGGAAATCGGTAAACTCCTTGCCGACGCTATGCGCAAAGTATCTAAAGATGGTGTCATCACCATTGAAGAGTCTAAGAGTCGCGATACCCACATCGGTGTTGTAGAGGGAATGCAGTTCGACCGCGGTTACCTCTCAGGCTATTTCGTAACCGATTCAGACAAGATGGAGTGTATCATGGAGAATCCTTACGTGCTCATCTACGATAAGAAGATCAGCAATATCAAGGATTTCTTGCCCATCCTGCAGCCTGCTGCTGAAAGCGGACGACCCTTGCTCGTTATTGCCGAGGATGTCGATTCAGAGGCTTTGACCACATTGGTTGTAAACCGTCTGCGTGGTGGCTTGAAGATTTGCGCTGTCAAGGCTCCTGGCTTTGGCGACCGTCGTAAGGCTATGCTCGAAGATATTGCCATTCTGACAGGTGGTGTCGTTATCAGCGAAGAGAAAGGTTTGAAACTGGAGCAGGCTACCCTCGAAATGCTGGGTACTTGCGATAAGGTTACCGTATCTAAAGACAATACAACTATTGTCAATGGTGCTGGCGACAAAGAGAATATCAAGGATCGTATTGCACAGATCAAAAAAGAAATCGAACTCACTACCAGCAGCTACGATAAAGAGAAACTGCAGGAGCGTCTGGCCAAATTGGCAGGTGGCGTAGCCGTTCTTTACGTCGGCGCTAATAGTGAAGTTGAGATGAAAGAGAAGAAAGACCGTGTTGACGATGCACTCTGCGCTACACGTGCTGCCATTGAGGAAGGCGTTGTAGTGGGTGGCGGTACTACCTACATCCGTGCACTCGACGTACTGAAAGACGTGAAGGGTGTGAATGCCGACGAGCAGACCGGTATCAATATTGTAGAGCGTGCCATCGAAGAACCACTTCGCCAGATTGTACGCAATGCAGGCGGTGAAGGTGCTGTGGTTGTTCAGAAAGTACGCGAAGGCAAGGGCGACTTCGGTTACAATGCCCGTACTGACAACTATGAAGACCTGCGTGCTGCCGGTATTGTTGACCCAGCCAAGGTTGCTCGCGTAGCTTTGGAGAATGCAGCCTCTATCGCTGGCATGTTCCTGACTACTGAGTGTCTTATCGTTGACAAACCAGAAGAGCATCCTGCTATGCCAATGGGCGGCAACCCAGGAATGGGCGGAATGATGTAATAATTTGTAAACCAAACATATCAAAAATCGGGAGATTGAATGTCGTTTCAGTCTCCCGATTTGATTTATATCAATTTAAAGTGTTTTTTTATCTAAATAATTTGCATCGTGTTTATAAAACACTTATCTTTGCAGCGTTGAAAGTTAAAATCAACGCAAAATGATATGATTATTAGAAAATAAAAGATATTTTTTTGATTTGTTTTAGTAGATTAGTTTTTAAGTAGTTTGTTTTGAAACCGGCTGTCGTGATGACAGCCGGTTTTTTAATGTCATCAGGTGGGGTTGAAAATAAAACGGCTTTTATTTTGTTTTTCGCCCACTTCATAGTATCTTTGTACCCAATATGAATAAGAGTAATTGGCTAATATGGATACTCAAGGCTATAGTAGCCTATGGTATATATCTCATAGTGTATGGACAGACCACTTCACGTCTGTCGGCTTTCTGCATGTCGCTTGGCATTATGATATTGCTGGTGTTTGCGGAATATGCCGTAGAACAATGGGTGGAGCGTCGTCGTGAACGTAAAGAGAAAGAAGATGAGGAATAGATGGTTGGCGCTTGTCGCATCTTGGTTGTGCCTGTTGCCGATGGTTGCCCAACAAAACTATCGGCCCGAAGGACGTGCCTTTGTCTGCGAGAATGGCAACAACCGTTATACTCGTGCCCTATATGGTGGCCCTACCGACTATCGCATAGAGACCAGCGATCGCCCTGTCTTTGCTATTGCCAAGAAGGGGCATCATCGCCATGTGGCTTTCAAAGTCAATGGTATCGACCTTGAAAATGCTGCTTATTGCAAAGCATGGTATGTTGATGGTATGCGCAGTTATCGCTTGCGCGACAAGAGGTTAGGCAAAACTGATGTGCTGGTGGATGTTGTGGCGCTACACAACCGAGAGGGTGCCGTGTGGCGACTGATGTCTGGCGACAATTCTCTTGATGTGTCTTGTACGCTGAGCGGCGTGAAACAACCGAAGTTGCATCGTAACGGCGACCTGGGTGTGGATAGTCGTGACTGCTTCGATGCAGCCCAGAATGATGCCGACCGACAGGTGGTGAAATGTCCCAATTCCTCTCCCGTATATGTTGTGGTGATGCTTGACAAAGTGGTCAACATGTCGCCCGACCAACAAGCACAACTCTTTGCCGAAGCCGTAGCTTATAATCAGAAGATGGCTTCGCGTGTGACGTTCGACACTCCTGATCCTTATATCAATACTTTGGGTGGCGCACTTGTGATGGCTGCCGATGGTGATTGGGATGGACAAACATGGTTGCATGGCTGTGTAGGCTGGCGAATGCCGCTGGCAGGATGGCGTGCCGGATACCTCGGTGATGTGCTGGGATGGAATGATCGCGCACGCTCACATTTTGATGCTTATGCCCGTAGTCAGGTTAACAAAGTATCAGCAACGCAATCGCACCCTGCACAAGATGAGAAACAACATCTTGCACGTGCAGAAAAACGATGGGGAACACCCATGTATAGCAATGGTTACATCTGTCGGAATCCGAATCGCAACGATCAGATGCACCATTATGACATGAATCTTAACTATATCGACGAACTGCTTTGGCACTTCCAATATAATGCCGATATAGCCTATATACGAAAGATGTGGCCTGTGGTGGAACGACATCTCGAATGGGAGAAACGCAACTTTGACCCCGACGGAGACCACCTCTATGATGCCTATTGCTGCATCTGGGCTTCAGATGCCTTATATTATAATGGTGGTGCAGTCACCCATTCCTCGGCCTATAACTATCGCGCCAACCTATTGGCTGCCCGTATGGCAGAACTCATAGGGCGCGATCCAAAGCCGTATCAGCAGGAAGCGGCTGCCATTCTCGATGCCATGAACAGTCGCCTTTGGCTTGAAGACAAAGGACATTGGGCTGAATATGAAGACTTGATGGGACTGAAGCGCAAGCATGAGAGTGCTGCCGTATGGTCCATCTATACACCTGTCGACTGTGGCGCATGCTCGCCCGAACAAGCCTATCGGGCCACTCGCTATGTGGATCATGCCATTCCACATATTCCTGTGCGTGGTGATTATGCTACTATTGCCACCACCAACTGGCAACCTTACGACTGGAGTATAAATAATGTAGCGGCTGCCGAGGTGATGCATACGGCGTTGGCCTACTATCAAGCAGGCAGGAGAGATGCTGCCTATCGACTGATGATGGGCAATATTATCGACCAAATGTATGAGGGACAAAGTCCTGCCAACTTCGGACAAATCAGTAAATATGATGCTGCACGAGGTGAGTGTTACCGCGATTTCGGCGATTGTATCGGTATTTCCTCGCGCACGCTGTTACAGGGACTTTTCGGCATACAGCCACAAGCTCTCTTCGGAAAATGTATCATCCGTCCGGGCTTTCCCTCATCGTGGGATCATGCTTCGGTCAATACACCTTATCTCTCCTATACCTACCGCCGTATGGGTAGAAAAGTGATGATAGAGGTTGATCAGCATTTCAGCAAACCCTTGAAGATTGTGCTGCGAGTGAATATGGGTGGGGGGCTCTATCGCGATGTAGAGGGCACTACCGAACAGCATCAGGTGCTGACCGTGGAAGAACCGGTTCGGTTGCCCGATGTAGAACTTCATGAAGCAGTCACAATTCCCGATGCAACACCCATCGACGAGCCAACCTTTGACCGTAAGTTTGTCAAGCAGCGGCTGACTCCATATTATAATGCCAATGTCACAGACATATTCCGTCAGGAGTATCGCACACCTCGTCCGCCATATACTACCTTGCAGATACCTGTGCAGGGAGTGGGAGAGTGGTGTCATCCAGATTATTGTCCGGAAATAGTAGATACCGCCTTCCGTGCAAGTATTGTTAATGACGAATTTGTGATGATGGGCGTACCTTTTGCCACTCCTGCCGAAGGACAGAACATCGTGTTTACTTCGCTTTGGGACAACTATCCTGATAGTGTTACCATTCCGTTGAAGGGACGTGCAGCCAAGGCATGGTTGCTGATGGCAGGTTCGACCAATCACATGCAATCCCATATCACCAATGCAGAGATAGTGGTGCATTATGCAGATGGTACGACCGACACGCTGCCGCTGGTCAATCCCGACAACTGGTGTCCTATAGATCAGGACTATTATATCGACGGTAAGGCCTTCCGTGCTCCCATGCCGCGACCATATCGCGTTTCACTTGCCACAGGTACTGTGAGTCGCAACCTGGGCAAGGCTCTACATCTCGGAGGTCCCGCCCAACGTAACATTCCCGGAGGGGCTGCCCAAATGCTCTGCATGCCGCTGAAATCCCACAAACCGCTGGCTTCCATCACGCTCCGCACTTGTTCTAATGATGTGGTTGTCGGACTGATGGGCCTCACCTTGCAATAATATTTATCTATTGAATCATCATGCAACAACTCATATCTCTCTATAGTAAATGGTGCGGAGAAGAACCCGCACAGGTGGAAAAACTGCCCGGTGCAGGCAGCAATCGCGAGTATTACCGTATGACAGCTGCCGACGGCACATCGGTGGTGGGATGCATCGGCACCAGTCGCGATGAGAATCATGCCTTCGTTTATCTTTGCCAGCACTTTACCCAGCGCCAATTGCCAGTACCTAAACTTCTGGCAGTTAGCGATGACGAACTCCGATACTTGCAGTCCGACTTAGGTAGTGTGTCGCTTTTCGATGCCGTTCGTGGCGGACGTGAGGCCGGTGGCAGATATACGTTGAAGGAGCAGGAACTGCTGAAACGTACCATTCGACAGTTGCCCAACATCCAAATGCGTGGTGCCAGAGGACTCGATTTTACCAATTGTTATCCTCAGGCAGAATTCAATGTGGATAGTGTGTTGTTTGATCTCAATTATTTCAAGTATTGTTTTCTCAAGGCTACCGAACTGGATTTTCATGAGTTAAAGCTTGAGGCTGACTTCCGTCTGCTTGCCAAAGACCTGACAGCTGAGCGTTGTGATGCCTTCCTTTATCGTGATTTCCAGGCACGCAACGTGATGCTCGACAGCGAGGGCAATCCTTATTTTATTGATTTCCAGGGCGGACGTCGTGGACCGTATTATTATGATTTGGCATCGTTTCTGTGGCAGGCGTCAGCCAAATATCCCTATAAGCTGCGCCGCGAAATGGTCTATGAATACTACAACGCGCTGAAGCAGTTTACCGAGGTGCCCACACCTCACCACTTTGTAGAGCGACTCTCTCTCTTCGTGCTGTTCCGCATTCTGCAAGTGTTGGGAGCCTATGGATTCCGCGGCTATTTTGAGCGCAAACAGCATTTCATCAGTAGCATACCGCCCGCTATACAGAATCTTCGAGAACTATTGGAAGTGGCACATTTCCCCTATCCCTATCTCATCGACCTGCTCCAGCACCTGATAGAATTGCCGCAGTTCCAGCAGATAGAACTTACAGCCAGTAGAGCCGATGGCTACAAGACTACTGCGCATAACCCTTACCGCCAGCATCCACAAGACGGTCCTGCCACTTTCTCTAAATACGATTCTCAGGGACCATTGGTGGTCAAGGTCTATAGTTTCTCTTACCGCAAAGGCATACCAGAAGACGAGAGTGGCAATGGTGGCGGCTATGTGTTTGACTGTAGAAGTACTCACAATCCCGGTCGCTATGAACCCTACAAACAGTTGACAGGACTCGACGAACCGGTCATCCGTTTCTTGGAAGACGATGGTGAGATACTGACATTCCTTGACTCCGTCTATCGACTTGCCGATGCCCATGTGCGCCGTTACATGCAGCGTGGCTTCACATCATTGATGTTTTGTTTCGGTTGTACAGGTGGACAGCACCGTAGTGTATATTCTGCCCAACATCTGGCTGAGCATCTTCACGACAAGTTTGGCATAGAGGTGCGCATCTGTCATCGTGAGCAGCACATCACGCAAACCTTGCCAGCGCGTTGAGGCATACGAGTAAAAAAAGCATAACCAATCTAAAAAACTGCTATTGCTTATGTATTCTAAAAGTAATAAAGGGAAATTCTTGCGCCAACTGCGCGACTATTGTGTGCTCACCCTTGCTATGATATTGGGAGCCGTTGGTGTGGAACTCTTTCTGTTGCCTAATGAAATCACAACAGGTGGTATCATTGGTGTAGCATCGATTGTTTATTGGGGGACGGGTATTCCAGCCCACGAAACATTCTTTGTGCTTAATGCCTTGTTGCTCGTTGTGGCGCTGAAGGTCTTGGGATGGCGTTTCTGTGCTAAAACCATCTATGGTGTTGTGATTTTTACTGTAGCCTCTACGGTATTGCAAAATATCATGCCACCCGATTTTCATCTGCTTGCCGATCAGAAGTTTATGGCATGTATGGTGGGAGCCGTATTCCTTGGCACATGTGTGGGATTGGGACTTTCTGCCGGAGGTTCTACTGGAGGATCGGATGTGATAGCCGCCATGATACATAAGTATCGTGATGTGTCGCTTGGACAAATCATCTTGTTCTGCGACCTCACCATCATCACATCTTCCTATGTGGTGTTGCAAGACTGGGAAAAGGTACTCTATGGCTATGTATTACTCTTTGTCATATCGTTTGTTGTTGACCACATGGTCAACTCACTACGTCAGAGTGTGCAGTTTTTCATCATTTCCGACAAGTATCAAGAGATTGGTGAGGCTATCAATCAGATAGCCGACCGCGGATGCTCGATACTCAACGGTAGTGGTTTCTTTACGAAGAAAGACATCAAGGTGATTTTTTGTATCGCTAAAAAGAGCGAGTCGCGCTTCATTTTCGACCTCATCGATGAGATAGATCCCAATGCCTTTGTGGCTCAATCGGCTGTGGTTGGTGTATATGGTCAGGGCTTTGACCGAGTGAAAGCACACCACAAAATCAATCTCACGGAACTTCGTGAGAAGTTGGCAAAAGAGCGTGAATTATATCCAGAAACTACTTCGTCTGGACATTAATTTCCGGTTGGTTGCTTGATAGAACAGGTGGGGACTTACTAAAGAGATGGTTCAAAGAACATACTAACCCCAAATCGATTATTAAGGTTTGGGTGGAATTTGGATTTGTATTTGGTATTTCTTATAAAACTGTATTTGTGAAACTTTGAATGAAACATCATGGACTATGGCGATTTGAAACGCAGAAAATTTTGACTGATCAAAAATAAAGACTCAAACTGCGGTAAATGATACTTACAGACCATTCGGTAATAGATTCTGCCTTATTAACGGCAAAAGATATGTTGTCTTATTGATCGATTATTGATTTCTCATCAAAAGTGTTTGGTGTGACTGCGTACAGAATTTGTATAAAAAGTATATAAATGAGTTAAATAAAATTAAAAAATAGCTCAAAGAGTGACAAAGAGTGACAAAGATGGACATTTGGGTTTTGTGATGTTGTATCTTTGCAGCCCTACCTGAGGATGATTTCCCAAACAAGATGGTAGCTTTGCAACAAACCATTTAACGAATAATCAAAACCGCGCATTTATGTTTACAAACAGTACGTTCAACAACCCCAACTGGTTACAACAGAAGGATCATGAGTCTTCATTTGATACCCGACCCGTTATCGTTCGGTTCTCGTTAACTTCTCGTTCGGTTCTCGTTAGGTCCTCGTTCGTCTCTCGTTCGTCTCTCGTTGCTTATTCGTTAGTCTATCGAAGACCGAACGAGGACCGAACGAGGAACAAGCAAAAAACGAACGAAAGAGCAACGAACGTCGATCGAGAAGCCGACGGGAAACTATCGAAGTCACGACGAGAAACTGCCAATCCTGCTGCGAATGGCAGACTTCGGTTGATTTATCCCATGGCGAGAAAAGTTGCCATGTAATGGAGCTAACGAAACACGAACTGTCAGCGATGATGCTTGTAAAATGTGTATGACAGCGTTGTGCCTTACGAAGGATGAAGCAAATGCTAATGACCGATTTGTGTTTATCTATAGCAACAAGAAAAACTCGTTGCACATCACGATATGGACGTACAACGAGTTTGGCTTTTTATGAGTTAGAATACACCAACTATGCGGGAAATATAATTCCTCACGCTATTACTTCTTTGATGTAGTCTTTGTGGCTGCCTTTTTAGCGGTAGCGGTTTTTGCAGCAGGAGCTTTTTTTGCAGTAGTCTTAGCAGCCGGCTTTTTAGCTGATGCCTTTTTGGCTGCTGGCTTAGCTGCAGGCTTTTCGCTACCATCTTCATACTTTGCGAGCAGTGTGTGCAAGCGTGCAATCTCCTTGTCTTTATATACGATTTCATCACCCTGATTGCGGATGGTGGTCAACAAAGCATTCAATTCCTCATTGTCGATTTCGGCAGGATAGAGTGCATTGACGCGGTTGATGAAGTCGCCAAGTATATTCATGTAGTTGGTGAAAGCATCAAATGGTCCGCTATAGAAACCACGGTCCAGTCCAACGTTGGATGGTTTGGTGGTCATGAAACGGAAGTTGTTGCTTGCCTGGAGGTAGTCCCAGTCCTGATTGATGCCTGGATCGTCGGCAATGCGCAGACGGTCTGCCACGCTATAGAGCTTATTGAAGGCTTCGCGCTGCAAAGCGTTGCCAAGCCATGAGCTTACATCGCGCTCTTCATCTACCCATGAGAGCGTATCGGGTACATCGAGTGCACCAACACTCTTCACCTTCATGCAGATTTCTGTAGGTGTAGAGAAGGTGATGCCTTTGTCTTTCGCACAGGCGGGCAATGCCTTGATGAACTCCAGAATGTTGCTTGACAGTGGTTGTGCGATGCCAAGTGCCGAGAGTTCCATGAAGATATTGATGATTTGTTCCTCTTCTGGGAAACGAGCAATGCGGTCTATATATGAATCGGCAAAGAGCGGATATCCTTCCCAGTCAGAATTGTTGAAACGCAGTGAAATATCGTCAGAGAGTTCCACGTCGCGCAGCAGCAATTTGAGGTTGGGGGCCATGGCGCAATGATATACGTAGTGTGGCGATTTCCATCCGAGCACGTGCTTAGCACCTTCGGTGAGCATACCTTTGAATCCCATAGCAGCAGCCTGTGCGCCGATATCGTCGCTGTAGATGAGTGATGAATTGCGCAATACGGTTGGGCGTTTGCCGAAGTATTCTTCAATTTTCTGGCACTGCTTCTTGACGTCGAGGGCAAATGTCTCTTCGTTGGCAAGTGATGACAATCCGTGTGAATAAGGCTCAGCGAGAAACTCTACACATCCTGTGTTGTTCAGTTCCTGTAGTTTCTCCAATACCTGTGGGGCGTGCATTTCCAATTGCTCCATGCCGACTCCAGAGAGGGAGAATGCCACTTTAAACATCTGTCCGTTGTCGCGAATCATCTCGCCAATGGCATTGAGGGCGGGCATGTAACTGCGCTCTGCAATGTCGCAGATGGTACGCTCGTTCTCGTAGTCATCATAATAATAGTGGTCGGTACCGATATCAAAGAAACGGTAACGTTTCAGATGTGTGATCTGATGTATTTCAAAATATAAACAAATGGTTTTCATAATCTATTCATCGTTTGTTGTTGTGTTATTGATAAGTAACTATTCCCAGCCTAAAGTGCGGAGGTAGAGGGTGCGGATCCATGCGCCAACCTTCTCCCAAGTGATTTGGTCAACTTCCTTCTTGCCTTCCTCTTTGAGGTAGTTGAAGAGTGAATCGTTGGCACAGATGCTGTAGATGGCATCTGCCAGAGCGTGGATGTCCCAGTAATCAACTTTGATACAGTTGTCGAGAATCTCTGCACAGCCCGACTGCTTACTGATGATAGTCGGAGTGCCACACTGCATGGCTTCGAGTGGCGATATGCCAAACGGCTCGGAAACAGAGGGCATGACATATACGTCGGAGTCTTTCAGACACTCATAAACCTGTTTACCGCGCATGAAACCAGGGAAGTGGAAACGGTCGGCGATGCCGCGTTCGGCAGCCAATTGAATCATGGCATCCATCATGTCGCCAGATCCTGCCATACAGAAGCGCACGTTGCGGGTGCGTTGAATGACCATGTTGGCAGCTTCAACGAAGTATTCCGGACCCTTTTGCATGGTGATACGTCCCAAGAAGGTTACCACCTTGTCGCAACCAGTATGGTCGGGACGGGGGATGGCATCGTATTCTTGTGGCAGAGGATATACGGCATTGTGCACCGTGAAGCACTTGCGTGGATCCTGATGATACTGGTTGATGACAGTCTGACGAGTCAGTTCTGATACACACATGATGCAGTCTGCCTGATCCATACCGTTCTTTTCGATAGAATAGACGGTGGGGTTCACTTTTCCGCGTGATCGGTCAAAGTCAGTGGCATGTACGTGAATGCACAAAGGTTTACCGCTCACTTGCTTGGCATGTATGCCGGCAGGATAAGTCAGCCAGTCGTGTGCATGTATGATATCGTAATCGAGTGTGCGTGCCACTACACCGGCAATAATCGAGTAGTTATTGATTTCCTCGTGCAGATTGCCGGGATAGCCTCCTGCAAACTCCATTGCACCGAGGTCGTTGACGTGCATATAGTTGAAGTCGGCATACAGATGGTCACGGAAACGATAGTAGAGATCGGGATCCATGATATTGCCTACACGCTGGCTTACATAGTCGCGATTGACGTCGCGCCATGCAATAGGCACAGCATTCATAGCTACAATGTTGCATGCCGAGCGGTCTTCATCGCCGAAAGGTTTTGGCAAACATAGTGTGATGTCCATATCGCCCTGAGCATGCAAGCCCTGCGATATGCCATAGTTGGCAGTGGCGAGTCCACCATACACGTGAGGAGGATACTCCCATCCAAACATTAATACTTTCATAGTTCTGTCCTCCTGTTAGTTACTTTTGGTATGTGTATTTCTCCAACAACTTGAGTGTGCGCAGAATTTCAGCCACATTCATGGCAAAAGCCATAGCGCCACGTCCACTGAAAGGTGGGTTGCCGTCGAAGAGTTCGCTGATGGTGCCGACGGCATGATAGTTCATTTCGTCTTCATAGCTTACCATCTGTCGCTCAATGAAACTGAGACGGCTACGCTTGTAGATTTTCAAACAGGCTTCCATATAGAATCCTTCAAGCCATGGCCATGCTGTGCCCTGGTGGTAAGCATAGTCGCGTTGTGCCTGTGGACCAACATACATGGGGTTGTATCCACCGCTTTTGGGCGATAGCGAGCGCAGTCCCTTTGGAGTGAGCAGTTCGCGAGTGCATATGTCGAGCACATTCTTCTTCTGATTCTGGTCAAGCGGAGAGTAGTCGAAAGCTACAGGGAAGATCATATTCGGGCGTACGCTCCAGTCCATCATATTGCCATCAACATAGTCGAGCAGATAGCCATATTCGTTGAGGAATGTGTCAACGAATGATTTTTTGCAACGTTCTGCCAATTCTTCGAGCTGTTCAGCAAATTTAGCATCGCCAAATTCGGCTTCGAGTGAAGCGCAGAAGCGGAGCGCGTTGTACCACAGCGCGTTGAACTCAACAATATATCCAGAGCGTGGCACTACTGGGCGACCGTTGGCGGTAGAGTTCATCCAGGTGATGGCCTTGTCACGTCCGTTGGCGAACAGCAGTCCGTTGTCATCGAGGTGCATATTCTCATGACCGTCTTCCATCACATATTTTACAATGTCATGTACCAGTTTGCCATACATCTTATAGCCTTGTTCACGGCCGGCATCCTTGGCATACTGCTGGATGGTCCATACACACCATAGGGGGACATCGGGATGTTCTATCTCGTAGAGCTTCACTGTCAGTGGTTTGCCCTCCATATATTCGCGAAGTCCTTTTTCTGAAGTCTTCATCACCAACTCAAAGTAGTCGCGTTCGCCTATGGCAAGGGTGAGTCCCGGCAGTGCTATAAATGTATCGCGTGCACGTGCCTTAAACCAAGGATAACCTGCCAGCAGGTAACGGTCATCATTGGGCTGGCGATTGCGGAACTGATGGGCTGATGCCACGAGGCAATGGTAGAAGTTGTCGCGAGGTTGGCGGATAGCTATTTCCTTTTCAAAAAGACTCTTCAGTTTGCTGGTCTTAATGGCCGATGTAGATGCAGAGAACACAATGCTCTCGCCTTTCTTGATGGGTAACTCAAAATAGCCAGGCACGTAGAGGTCTTCGTTGGAAGCGTAACCGCGCTCCTGTTCCTTCGGATATTCTACACCGCGATACCAGTCGGGCTTGAAGATAAACTCGTTTTTCTTATCAAACTGCATGTAAAGGTCGGGGTATCCGGCATACATACAGGTGCTGATGCCATTCTCCACCTCTTGATAAGCTCTGCTTGCAACAGAGTTCTCGTGAGTAAACTGGCGTACCGAGCGGAACGCAAGGAATGGGCGGAAGCGCAAAGTAGTGGCACTGTGGGCATCAACAAGCGTATAGCGGATGAGGATGCGGTCTTCGTAACACTGGAAAATAGTTTCGCGCTTCAGAATCACACCGCCTACACGGTAGATCATGGTAGGCACTACATCACAAGTAAATTCGCGGATGTACTTGTGACCGTTGGGGCTGTAATTGTTTCCCTGATACTTGTGGAGTCCGAGATTGAACTCAGCACCGTGCTGGATTACCGTACAGTCGAATGAAGAGAGCAACACATGGTTCTCATCGTCAAGTTCTGGTACGGGAACAACGAGCAGACCGTGGTATTTGCGCGTATTGCAGTCGGCAATAGTCGAACTGCTATAGGCACCCGAACGGTTAGTTCGCAGCAATTCACGGTGCAGTGACTCCTGCAGGTTTGTCATTACTGCTTTTTCAAATCGTAAATAACTCATAGTTCCTATTTAGGTTTTGTTAGTTTTATATGTTATATAGGCGTCCATCATATATGCGATGGAGTTTTATTTCTCCAAAGTTACTGAATTTAGTTGTCTCTACAAAATAAAAGATAGTTTTTTTTGCAAATTCATAGAATTTTAACCCATATCATCGGTAAAAGTACCTATTAGTATTCGTTTTTCTTTATATTCTTTTTGTTTTTTCCATGATTTCAATTAACTTTGCATGCAAAGGACAATGTTTCGATCACGATAAACAACACTAACATGATTATAGAGGGAAAAAATATAGATGACCCTGTTATAGCCAAAGTCCTCACGGATCTTTGGGCACCACTTACTGATGAACAACGTCAGTATCTCATAGATCATATCACGTTGAAGGACTACAAGCGAAACGAAATGATCTATACCGAAGGTGAGAATCCAACGTCTTTGTTTTGTCTCATCAAAGGAAAAGTGAAGATATTCAAAGAGGGAATTGGTGGACGTCATCAGATAGTTCGCATGGTGAAACCGCATAGTTATTTCGGTTATCGTGCTGGATTTATGGATGAAGCCTATACCACATCGGCATCAGCTATCGAAGCTTCGAAACTTGGTCTTATTCCTATATCCGTTGTCAAATTTCTTATTACGGAAAATAATCAGTTGGCGATATGTTTTATCAAACATCTGGCCAATCTCTTAGGACGTGCCGATGAACAGACTGTCAACTTGACACAAAAGCATATACGTGGCAGATTGGCAGAAGCACTATTGCGCCTAAAGGAAAAATACGGTACAGAGAGCGACGGGAAAACCCTCAATATCCGGGTGAGTCGAGAAGATCTTGCCAGTATGTCAAGTATGGCAACATGTAATGCCATCCGTACTTTGTCTGCTTTTGCTGAGGAGGAATTGGTGATTCTTGATGGTCGCCGTATTGCCATCAATGATGAGGAAAAGCTGAAAAGCATTTCGGTTTGTGGATAAGATGCGTCTTTTCCTTTGATTTATAATAGATAGAAGTTTAATCTGGAATAAGAAAACGTATCACTTCCTGCTCTACATTGATGCGATAGGAACCTACAGGAGTTCCCATCGGACGTCCGTCAACAGATACCAAGGCTTTACCACCATCTTCTATAACGATTTCTTGTGTGCGATAGGGGTGCACCATGCGATGGTTGAGCAGACGACCTGTCAGCATCATCCATAGTCCGTGGAATATCTGTACTATTTTGGCTTGATATACCAGCGATACATCCAAAAGTCCATTGTAAGGCACAGCGTTAGGTGTCAATCCATAACCGGGGCCACTACCTATACATAGCGTCATCACTCGGCGTTGTATGGTTTCGGCATTGATTTTGATGCTCATCTTATAATCCATGCGGTGGAAGATGAGTAATATGGCGGACAGAATAATAGAAAGAAAGCGAGAACCCAATATGGCGCGCGTTTGCTGACGCAGGTTCATCACGTCTGCCACCATGCCGATATTGATGCAGTTGAGGAAATAGCGATGGCATTGTTCGCCTTTCTTATTGGTGTAGCGCACGCAACCAAGGTCGATGGGGCGTACACGATACTTTTTCAGCCAACTGATAGTCTGGTCAAGATTGCCTTCACGAAAGTTCCAATAGCGTGCAAAATCGTTCATCAAACCGTTGGGAATGAGTCCCAAGGCAATGGTGTCGCGCATTTGTTTCTCTACTTTCATCAGACAGTTTACCGCATCATTGAGTGCCGAGTCACCACCGGCAATGATAATAGTCTTGTAGCCGTTGTGAATCAACATATTTATCAAGCGTTCTACGCTGCCTGCAGTCTCGCTTTGCACAAAGTCGTAATCCACACCATGCTCATTGAGTGCACGCTGAATACGTTCGCGCTGCTTGCCCGAACGGTGCTTGGGGCAATATAGGATGCCCCACTTCTTATCATCTACTGCCACCTTATATATTTCTTTTAATGTTGAATACTGATAATTGGTTGTGATTATTCCGATTTGGAAATGCGCAGAATCTCCTCCACTTTTTTATCCATTGGTAGGAGAGCGTCAATCCAATGTATGGTAAATCCGCGACGTTCCATGCCTCGAAACCATGTCATCTGTCGCTTGGCAAACTGGTGAATGGCTATCTCCAACCGTTTGAACATCTCTTCGTAACTGAGTTTACCTATAAGATATTCAGTCACAAACTTGTATTCCAGTCCGTAATAAATCAGGTCTTCTGCAGGGATTCCCCTGTCAAGTAGGGCTTTCACCTCATCAGTCATGCCTTCTTCAAGACGCGATTTGAGTCTTTCGGTGATCTTGTTGCGTCGTGCTTCGCGGTCGATATCTACTCCGATGATAAGTGAATGGACGGGCGGCACCTGTCGCAGTTCTGTCGGTGTGTGGAGATTGTAGGTCTCTATTTCTATAGCACGTATGGCACGTTGTGCAGAATCAACATCGGTCGTGTTGTGCATGACAGAGCCGTTTTGTGCTTTCAATTCTTGAAGCATAGCCGTAAGTTGTTCCAGCGACTTGCCTTCAAGGTCTTTGCGCAGTTGCTCGTTTTGTGGAACGGGTGATAGGGAATATCCTTTCAATACAGCTTCGATATAAAGTCCAGTGCCACCACATAGGATGGGCATCTTGCCTCTGTTCTTGATATCGTTGTATGCCTGTTGGAAATCCTGCTGATATTGGAAAAGGTTATATTTCGTGCCAGGTTCGCAGATGTCTATCAAGTGATAAGGCACTGCCGTACCATTAACCACATAGTCCTTCAAGTCTTTTCCGGTTCCGATGTCCATGTGTTTATAAACCTGTCGGCTATCTGCACTGATGATTTCACAGTTTCTCAAGCTTACTGCCAAATGGGCGGCAAGGTCGGTCTTTCCCGATGCAGTAGGACCAAGAATGGTTATCATATCGAATGGCATAAGCGGTTAGAAGTGTATTGAAGGATAGCTATAATTTTGTCAAATTAGAAAAATAGCCGCCCAAGGCACATGCCAAGGGCGGCTTTATCAATGTTGCCTTTTTGGGGACAATGCTAATTAGCAGTTCTCTGAGAAGTACTT
This sequence comes from Prevotella sp. P5-126, assembly GCF_002251185.1. NCBI lineage: Bacteria > Pseudomonadati > Bacteroidota > Bacteroidia > Bacteroidales > Prevotellaceae > Prevotella > Prevotella sp. P5-126. The sequence goes on along the minus strand of NZ_NPIZ01000111.1, from coordinate 1,029 downwards.
GATAGTACGAACCATCTGAGAGGTGTAGCTGTTCTCGTTGTCGTACCAAGAAACAACCTGTACCTGATAGGTGTCGTCGTCGATCTTGCTAACCATGGTCTGGGTAGCGTCGAAGAGAGAACCGAACTTCATACCGATGATATCGCTTGATACAATCTGATCCTCGTTGTAACCGAAGCTCTCAGTCTGAGCAGCCTTCATAGCAGCGTTGATGCCCTCAACGGTAACGTCCTTACCCTTAACAACAGCAACCAAGATAGTGGTTGAACCAGTAGGAGTTGGAACGCGCTGAGCAGAACCAATCAGTTTGCCGTTCAGCTCTGGGATAACGAGACCGATAGCCTTAGCAGCACCAGTTGAGTTAGGAACGATGTTCTGAGCACCTGCACGTGAACGACGGAGGTCGCCCTTGCGCTGAGGACCGTCAAGAATCATCTGGTCGCCAGTGTAAGCGTGGATGGTTGACATGATACCGCTGGCGATAGGAGCGTACTTGTTCAGAGCAGCAGCCATAGGAGCCAAGCAGTTAGTGGTGCAAGAAGCAGCGCTGATAACGTTGTCGTCCTTGGTCAGAGTGGTGTGGTTTACATTGTAAACGATAGTGGGAAGGTCGTTACCTGCAGGAGCAGAGATAACGCACTTGCGGGCACCAGCCTTGATGTGTGCAGAAGCTTTCTCCTTTGAAGTGTAGAAACCTGTGCACTCGAGAACTACGTCAACACCCAGCTCACCCCAAGGAAGCTCAGCTGCGTTTGGTTTAGCGTAGATGGTGATTTTCTTACCGTCAACAACGATGTAGTCTTCACCAGCCTCTACGGTGTGTTTGCCTTCGCCGTACTTTCCAGCGAAACCACCCTGAGCAGTGTCATACTTCAGAAGGTGAGCCAACATTTTAGGACTTGTCAGGTCGTTGATGGCAACAACCTCGTAACCATCTGCTTCAAACATCTGACGGAAAGCCAGACGACCAATACGGCCAAAACCGTTAATTGCTACTTTTGTCATTTTCTTAAAATATTTAAAAGGTTT